>NZ_JADPKQ010000363.1:0-593 GCF_023074015.1 Bradyrhizobium sp. 142 | reverse complement strand
GGTTTCTTTGTTCGACTTGAAGCCCGTTTCTCCGCCCCGACCCGCGCTATCTCGACGGCGGCGCGCGCAGGAGCGGTCAAGGACGCGCGCTTGCGCGCCCGCAAGGGCTTGTCCTTGACCGCTCCGAGCACGCTGCCAGGCTCGGGCGCGTCGGGGCTGATCTGCTGTCCGTCGGCGGCAAACCTCGCCAGCCGGTGCGGGCCAAGGAATACGCTGACGGTGCCATCGGGATATTCGTGAACCCGCACCACGGCCTTGACGAAGTGCGGCCTGAGCCGGCTCTGCGGCAACTGCAGTCGCTGACCGCTCCATGCGACGGTGTTGTCGTTGGCAACGGTTCGCTCTTCGATCACGCACAGCGCCTCGCGCCAAGCCTCGTGGCGGTCGGCAACGAACGCCGTGCCTTGCTGTTCGGCTTTGATCGCAAATGCCGCGTTATGCTCGGCCATGTAATGCGCCTTCAGCCACGCATTGGCGGCTTCGACCGTCTTGATCCCGGCGAGCCGCAGGTCCTTCGGCAACCGGCCCTGCAGCGTGCCGAACATTCGCTCGGAGCGCCCGCGCGCCTGCGGCGAATACGCTGCGATATGCTC
>NZ_JADPKQ010000401.1:0-28879 GCF_023074015.1 Bradyrhizobium sp. 142 | reverse complement strand
GATGCTGACTCGCGCGCGATCATGTGTTGCACGCCAACACTACGCTCGCTGATCGTGTCGACCTTGCCACCCCGGCTCTTCCTCTCAACCGGCTACCGGCCTCTCGGCTCTGGCTCCCGCGCAGCGGGCTGGAGCGCAGCGACTTCGTGCCTTGGCGGGCATAGCAGACTTTCCGGAGCAGCCCCGGCATTTCGCCTTTTGGGCCAAAGCGGACAACCTTCGCAGGCCGCGAGCGATCTGGCGCAACGACCGCGCAGTCATTCCCTTTGGGTTCCATTAAGGCAAGTAGCGGGCTTCCGAAATTCCTCATCGATACATCCACGCCCTCGAAATCGAAAGCAGTGTGTGACCGATGACACTGAGGAGCGCGGCGATGCCCCATATAGTGAACATGTTCTCTTTGTAGCTTGCAGAAAAGCCAGCGCCTTCGGCGATCACATCGCCGATATGCCTCCACCAGCCGGTGAGAGTGCCCGGCAACCCGCCAGTCGCATCAGCAATCGCAAGCGTGATTCCCGAGATCACGGGCAGATAGAAGACGAGAGCTACGGATGCGGCGAGAACACGGAGAATGAATCGCATGAGACCTCCGATGTACGCAATGATGGCCGCGAACTCAGCGCGCCATTGTCTCTATGTGAGTCCCTTTGAGGATAGCACCTCGAAACAATGTCCGCTTCGCTTATACTCATGACTGCGCGCGTGGCTGCCCCTGTAAAAACTGCCACTCCCGCTAATTGGAGGCTCCGACTAGGTTTGGGAGCCAAGGCCACCTCGCATCATTGTCCCAGGCCTGTGGCGCAGCAGAGAGATGAAGGCAGCGACACCCTGCTGGTTAAGTAGCCTCCACCAGCGTCCCAATGAGGCGCAACAACTCTTGATGCTCCGGTCCGCCTCCGCCGCCTCGCGCTAAGAATTCCCTGATCTCTAATTTCTCTGTGCGTCCGCCGGAAGGGACGTTGGGCACGTGCACAACAGAAACTCTTTCAGCGTCACGGACAAGGTACCAGCGGTCACCGTTCGAGCTGCAGTATAGCTCTCTGGCGGCGGCAGAATGCGAGAAGACGCCGAACTCGTGCATCTTGGCAACAAGATCGACGGCACCGTCGCGTCCAGTGTTCTGCGGAACATGCTCAATCGTCGCCTTCGCGTCTTCCGGTATCGTCATGTTCACCCGCTGGACTGGCGCGGCGGTTGGGAAGTACCTGCCGCGTGTTCGCCCAAGCGACGGCCGGCTTCAGCAGCTTCGTCGAGCTTCGACGCAACATCTTGCGACGAGTCGTACCATCGACGGACAATCTCGGCTGCGGTGTCTCGCCCACCGAGCCCGAAGGCCAGACCGAGCGCGAGAGCTGCTGCGCCGACGACAGCCGTGAACAGCGAGTTGACCAACGTTTGTGCAACACCGATCTGGTTCACGGCTACGACGATGGCGAAGGCCCACACCATGACCTTTGCAATCTTGGCGAGGAGGTCGGGATTGCCCAGGTCCGCCTGTGCCGTGGCGCCTCGGACCAAGTTACCCAGGGAATTCGCCGCCAAGCCACCGATGACGAGAACGACGATTCCGACGACAAGGTTGGGAATCCACAACAGGAGTTGTCGCAACACGTCCGAAACAGCCGGTAGACCCAAAGCGTCGAACGCAACCACAAGCGCAATCAGCCTAATGAACCATTTCGTCGTGAGGGCAATCGCTCCCGAGGCATCAGTCTCCAGCCCCATGTTATGAACGAAGCCGGTGAACCCCGATTGCGTGGATAGTTCGTTGAAGCGGACTCGCCGAAGCACCGCTGCGATTGCGCTTGCCACTAAGGCCGCGACGAACCAGCCGATAATCAGGATCGCGGCAAAGGCAAGAATCTTCGGAATGGCGGCGAAGAATACGGCCATCGCGGCCGCAAGGGATGTGAGCATAGCCTCGCTCCAATCCCGAATGCTCGTAAGCGTCATGGTGACTTCCTCCAGGTGAGGGCGCGGACGCTCGCTCCGCGTCCAGCGCGCAGAACTAACAAAAGACAACACCGCGAAGACCGGAAAGGTTTCAAAGGGTTGCAGTCCTAAGACAGAACGTTTGGGGTGAGACGGGGATTTTGCGTCTGCGAAGGCTGCACCGATCCCATCCCGGGCCGGACCATGCATCGCGTGCCGTGGCGTTGCGCCCTGGCGATGGACGACTGGAGCGAGTCGTTTCGCGAACGCTGCCGCAGGAAAGGCGTCATTCTGGGCGTGACGCGGATCGGCGTGCATGCCGGGCCGGCCATCATCGGAAAGTTCGTTGGCGGACGACCTTCGAATACACTTGAGCGCCGCACCATGAAAGCACCGAAGCCAAAGCAATGGGCCGAGCGCGAGGTCCAGCAATTGTTCAAGCTGGCCCGGGCAGGAGCTGGCGTATCGAAGATAGCAGCCGAGCTGGGCCGTCACGCCGGATCAGTGAGGCGAATGGCAAGAGCGATGGGGATACTGTTGAAGAAGTAGCCCCGCGCCTCCTGCCGGCGGAATGAGGGCCGCAGCGCCCAAGCCCGATGAATGTCAAAATAATCGGCGGATAGCAGCCGTCTGTTTCGGCAATACTTCGTCAAACAACTCAATACTGCCGCCGCCAAGCCAAAAATCCAAGTATAGCGCGAAACGAATTACCACTGGCTGCAGACACAATTGGATGCAACGCGACCTGAGACAGTCGGCAGGCCGAAATGGCTGCCCGCCTTTTGCATGATCCCGCTACTCGTTGGGTGCTTGCAGCGCCGTCTCTAACTCTGCAACGATGTCGTGCAGGAGGCCGAGTGCGAGGGGATCGGTGACGTCGCGCTCCATCATGCGGTAGCGCATGATCTGATCTTGAAGCTCTCGCTGATCCTCGTCATCGTCCATAACGCGCTCCGCAATCAAGAGAGACGCCGAACGAGCGCGGATGGTTGCGGGAACTTTGAAGAATACTAGTACTTCCTTTTCTTAAAGCGTGAGTCGCAATTCAAGATCGGAGGCCTACCGAAGCGAGAGAAGTCCACCTTTCGTCCAAAGGCCGCCGTATCACTGAGCTCTGATTCCGGGTACTAGCCGGAATTGAGGCGTCCTATGTTCCATGCCGGATCTGTTCAAAACATCCCGATCAAGGCGAAAAAAGCGACCTCGATCAGGAACGTGGTGCCCATAATGGCAACGGTGAGAAACACGTCGCCTGCCGGTAGATGGGTCATTGCGCCTCGCAAGTTGCGAAGCCCCGAAGCCCAATAGCCAACCTCCCGACGTTGGGATTGTTTCAGTTCCAAGCGCGTTTAGGCACAAGATGCCTAACGCATTTCGAGTTCCTTGATCGCCAATGCCGCAATTTCCGCCGGGGCAAGGACATCGCTTTGCGCAATCTGGATGATCTTGCTCGCGACCATTTCCGTGAGCGGGTCGTCGCGATCCTGGACGCAAAGCGTATGGAGCGCCTGCTCGTAAGCTGCCGTGATGCGGCTGACCATTTCCGGCTTTAGATCGACGGTTTGTAATCGCAGGTAGGTAGACATTTCTTGCCTCCTAAGCCCACGCGGGAGCGCATGATAGCATGGGAACTCGGTTAGCGATCCGTAGAAATGCGAATGCGCTTGGCTGCACCGGCGGGCGGACCACGAACAAAAAGAACAGCCCTTGCAGGAGCAACGAAAGGCCTTACGCGTTCAAGGCGGCAGGGAAGCTGTGCACGTCCAGAGCGGTCGCAACGATGGCGGACAGCCCACCAACCCGCGCCCATGGTTCGGCCCCGGATCTAAACCCGGAGCATCGCCGGGCGATCTGCGACGCGATCGGCCAGCAGCTTCGCGGGACGCTTGCGGACGATCTCACCCCGTTACCATCGCGTCTGGAAGGCATGGTGGAGCGGCTGACCGAATTAGACGGCGACGCACCGTCTCCCGCGCCGCATCGCCAGGGCGATGCGCCATCCCGGCCACTCTCGAAATTTGTGTCGGTGCTTTGGCGGGTCCTCCGAAACGGGCCTTGAAGCTCGGGGACGCGCGACTGCGCCCCTTTCGGATATCTGGCGCGGGCGTTTCCTCGCTTTTGTTGCTCCGGGAAATAGATAAAGGGCCGGTTAGAGTTTGGCGGGCGTGGCGGGCGTGGCGGGCGTTTTCGCAGCCCGATCGCTACAAATTTTTGTCGTTGTTACGTGGGGCCTATGCCCAAGAGCGCGAGGCGGTGCTGCGGCAGCATGGCGGCCGAGCCGATGGGGTGAGGATGACGAGGTTCTCTGACCTGGCGCTCAGTGAGGCCGACCTTCAACGGCATCGGCCATAAACACTCGCTGATGGCTTAGAGGCCACGGGGCTACGCGGCCGATTTTGTTTTTTTGACCCCGCGCCCCGACGCTACTAGCGCAGCAGCGTCCGGTTTGCCTCGAATAGCCCCGCGACGACGAAGGCGGCGAGAGTCCGGGTTGGAGTCAAAACCGGCGGTAGACGCCAAGCCGGATCGGCATCCGGTTTGCCACTGGCAGCCGACATGACACGTCTTCAGGCGACCTTCGCCTTCGGGGCCAACAGGCGACATCAACCGTCGCGACGTCCGTTCAAGCTTTCGTGCTCGATAGGCCAAATTGCGCACGCGATTAGGTAGGCGCCATCTTCGTGCGTAACTTGCATTCGATCACGACCAGCCAAGCCGCCATAGCCGTGCTGTTCCGCGTCATCAACCGCTACGTCGGCAACTTACCGCCGATGCTTTGGGCATGCGGCCACCGCCGCGCACGCGCTGGACCGCCAGTCGCCAAGATACGCAACACGTCGCCGTACTGGCGCGGGGGCTCGAGCCCCGAACGGCGATGCCTCGTTCTCGCCGACAGCTTCGCGGTGCATGCGCAAAGCGCAACTCGGAGGCCAAAATAAGCATGGCATTTGGTTCCGCCGGCCGCTGTTCGCACTTCGGGAGGGGAACGCTCTCGGAACCTCTCGATTGATGAGTTGAGACGGGCTTGACGCCACGCGGCGGCGTGTCGCAACGTCGGTTTGCGGAGGTGCCGACATGGAGAATTCTGTAGCTGGGTACTACGGATCGCATTTCTTCAAGGAGCAATCAGGCGGGTCTTTCGAGGCTGCGTCGGTGATTGTCCCGTTGATTCTTCGACTCTTCAAAGTGAATTCGGTCGTTGATGTCGGTTGTGGCGTCGGGGGCTGGTTGCATGAATTCGCTACGAACGGTGTGAGCGATTATCTCGGAATTGACGGCGACTACGTGCCACGGGATCAGCTCAGAATTCCGTCCGAAAGGTTCAAACCTATGGACCTTCGAGCCATCACCGACGTCGGCCGCAAATTCGATTTGGCGTGCTCGTTAGAGGTCGCGGAACATTTGCCCGAGAGTAGCGCCAACGAATTCGTTTCCGCCCTCGTGGACGCCGCACCCGTTGTGCTGTTCTCCGCTGCGGTCAGAGGTCAAGGCGGTAGAAACCATCTGAACGAGCAGTGGCAATCCTATTGGGCAAAGCATTTTAGTAACCATCGTTACGTCGCATTCGATTGCGTCCGACCGCAGATATACCGTGATCGCCGGATTCTGCCTTGGTATAGACAGAACCCTCTCGTGTATTGTCGGGAGGGCTATTATCCCGAAGGTTATTCCCCTGTAACCAGCACCTTCGATCTAGACCGCGTCTTGCCCGACTACTTTGAGTATAAGCTACAGGAAGTCACCGAAGGCAAAAGTGCGGCAATTGCGCTGAGACATCTGCGCGGAAACCTTGGGGTCCTGGCGAACGCAGTGAGACGTCGCTCCGGCTTCTAACGCCTCGTTGCCTCGCTGCAGAGTCTTATAACGAGGGGAGCGGGACGCCTGGATGCGAGCGTCACGGGGATGAGGCGAGGCGCTGCCAACGGTCATCTTCGACTGTGCCTTTGCAGAAGTCGATCAGGCACGCTCGAACAAGATGTCGTAATAGGCCCCACCGGACGCGCGCTTTGCAAACCGGTCCTTGCGCTTCACCAGAAAACCAAAAGGCTTCAGATACGAGCATAATTGGTCGACCGTCGCACAATTCCGATATGACTCGAAGTCTGCCGCTTCGGTCTTAATGAATCTGAATTGCCGCAGAATTTCCTTCGCGCCCTGCAGAACCAACAATTCCGAGCCCTGAGTGTCTAATACAAGAGCATCGTATCGACCGGGATCAACCCCCCACGTTTCCAGAGCGGTCTTCAAGGTCGAAGACTTCATGCTGATGTCGCGGATGTAATGTACATCCGGCCAAATGTCCTTGTGGCTGTGCAAATCCAGAATGGACGACGAAAGGCCGCTATTGTTCGCGACATGAAAAGTACAGGATTTGCCATCCGCATCCGCGATCAGCGCATTGATTGCCGTCTGGTCTGCCAGGGAACGGACGTTTCGTTGAAGGCTTTCGAACTGTTCTGGTATAGGCTCTATCCACGCCACTTTGAGCTTGTGCCGCGTGTAGAGGTCTCGTTCTTGACCAGTATTTGCGCCGACATGGATCACACCGGAACATAGCTTTAGATAGTCGTTTGGATCACCGTATAAGCGGCGGGAGATGTAGCGCCGCAATCTACCAGCAATGTGTCGTGGAGCCGAAAGCATATTCCACCTATTCTTGTGGCCTGAACAGCTCATGGGACAATTGAACCTGCCGCAGGCAGTCAGGTGCACCGTTGGGCCGGTTTAGGTATCACCAATGTCGGGCGCGCCGCACAGTTCCAGTAAGTTCAGGGCAGTGGCCCAAGGCAGAATGGGAAATCGAGCAAACGGGAACTGGAAGCGACCCGTTAAGTGTCTATTCCGGGGTCATTTATCGTCGTTTTGACAGTGTGACCGACGCTTCAGGTCGTACGCATCCGGCGAAGGCCCCCGGCTAGCCCGCTTTCGGGAAGGCTGATCGCGCTCAAGCTGCGTGAGCGACGCTTTGAGGTTGCCAATTCCAAGGCAGCAGTTCGTCAATGCGCTTGGCAGAAGTAGGCGCGCCAGCACGTCGGCAAGCCAAGCCTGCGGGTCGATGTCATTGAGTTTGGCGGTGGCGATGAGGCTGTAGATGGCAGCCGCACGCCGGCCGCCCTCGTCGGCCCCGGCGAAGGTCCAATTTTTTCGCCCCACGGCGACCGCCCGCAACCCGCAACTCCCGCTCGGCAGCATTGTTCGACATGCAAAGCCGTCCATCTTCAAGGAAGCGGCTAAATGCATCCCAGCGGCTGAGGCAGTAATTGATTGCCTTGGTCGTGTCGTTGTTCCTGGAGAGCTTGGTGCGCTGCTCGCGCAACCACGCCTCCAGCTCGACGATCAGGGGGCGGCTACGTTCCTGGCGCACACGCAAACGCTCCTGCGCAGGAAGACCGTTGATCTCGCGCTCGATGGCGAACAGGACATCGATGCGCTTGACCGCCTCGGCCGCAATCGGCGCCTTGGTGAGCCGTGCCAGATCAAAGAACTTGCGTCTGCCGTGAGCCCAGCATGCGGCCTCGATGATCGGGCCGCCCTTGCGATTGGCCTCGTAGAGCCTGCCAAAGCCGGCGTAGGCGTCAGCCTGCATCAGTCCGGCATAGCCCGCCAGATGCTGCTCCGGATGCGCACCGCCACGATCGGGCGAGTAGAAGAACACGGCCGCCGGCGGATCTGCGCCGGCAAACGGACGGTCGTCGCGCACGTAAGTCCAGAGCCGGCCGGTCCGGGTCTTGCTCTTGGCCAGAACCGGCACCGTGGTGTCATCCGCGTGGATGCGCTCGGCTGCGAAGACATGGCTCCGGATCGCATCGACCAAAGGCATCAGGCTTGCTGCGGAGGCACCTACCCAGTCCGCGAGCGTCGAGACGTCGAGGTCGATGCCTTCACGCTGGTAGACGTCGCTCTGACGATGAAGCGGCAAGTGCAGGCCGTACTCGGCGAACAGGACATGGGCCAGCAGCTTGGGCCCTGCACGCCCGCGCGCAATCGGGTGCGAAGGAGCCGGCGGCTGGGTGATCGCTTCGCAGGCCCGGCAGACGAGCTTCTCGCGCACATGTTGGATCACCTTCCACTGGCGCGGAACGAACTCCAGCGTCTCGGTCACGTCCTCGCCAATTTTGCGCAATCGGCCGTCGCCGCAGCATGGGCAGGTGGCAGGCACCGGATAGACAATGCGCTCCCGCGGCAAATGCTCCGGCAGCGGCCGGCGGGCTGGCTTGCTGCGCTCGAACGATGGCACCGCAATCTTCTCGGCTGCCATCTGCGCCGCGGTCTCAGATTGCGCCGCGTTCTCCTCCAGGTCGGCGAGCTGTAGCTCGAGCTGGTCCAGCAATGCGCCTCGCTCGGAGGACTGTCCGAACTGCTCGTGCCGGAGCTTCTTGATCGTGAGTTTGAGCTTCTCGATCAGCAAGGTCCCCGCCTGGGCCTCGGCTTCCGCGGCCAACCGGGCCGCTTGCTCTGCGCGCAGCATCGCCTGCAGGGTGGTCACATCGTCGGGAAGAGAATCATCAGTGCCCATCGCCGACCAGAGAATCACAAGGCGCGGTCTCTGTCCGGACTGCTGAGCGTACCATCGATTCAAATCCCAGCGATCAGCCAGCCGCCTGCGGTCGCCAGGTGTGTTGCGGCATCCGCCAGCCAAGCTGGGCTGGTGTGATCGTCACGACGCCATCAGCCGACGACGGCCACAGAAAGCGGCCGCGCTCCAGCCGCTTGGCATAAAGCGACATGCCCAGTCCATCGTGCCAAAGGATCTTGATCAGCTTGCCGCTTTTGCCACGGAACACATAGAGGTCGCCGCCGTGCGGGTCTCGCTTGAAGGCTTCCTGCACCAGCAAGCCCAGCGAGTTCATGCCGCGACGCATATCGGTGTGACCGGTCGCAATCCACACCTGCACGCCCGACGCAATGGGGATCACCGTAAGCGTCCATCTGCCAGCGCCGCCACGGCGGCCTTCAGCGTCGCCGCGTCGACCGAACCCGTGATCCGCATCAGAACCCCGGTCGCAAACTCGATCGCGATCGACCCGCCGCTGGCCGGCGCGACTGGACTAGACGTCGGCGTGACCACCATCGCCGGTACGAAGCCAGGTTGATGCCAACACCTAATGCCGCGTCGGGCCGCCCATCGCGTCAGCGGGCGCAGTGCAGCGACATGTCCGGACGCCGGGGAGGACCGGAAGTCGGTCGCTCAGCGGGAAACCGCCGCGATTGACCCTCAACCGACATTCGGTCGATCGCATTTTGGCCTTAGTTTAAGGTTGCGCTGTCGTGATTCAACTAGGGGGCGCGCGCGGCTCATGGCCCATCAGCGAAGTGGCGGCAGTAGCGACCAGGCGAATGAGCATGTCTTCAGCTACAGAGGTTTTCCATGAAAGCTAGATTGCCTGCGACGTTGCAGCCCGCGGCTTGCCAGGATCTAATTAGGTTGGGGGGCAAGGGCGACGGCGGATATCTGGTGTCTCGCTCAGATGTTGTTCGCTCCGATTTCCTTTTGTCTTTTGGTGTTAATTGCGATTGGAGATTTGAGAGCGATTTTGTGAATATCAATGATGTTCCTTTGGACGCATACGATGCCTCCACCAACGCGAAGCTCTTTATGAAAAAAGCGGTTAAGGCGTTGTTGGACTTTAAGCCGAAATTGGCATTAGGGCTTCTATGGAAATTGCGAGCGTTCCGGCTGTTTTTCAAAGGGCAAAGGCGACATGTTGCGAAGTATGTTGGCCTTCCGATCGGAGGAATACATTGTACGCTCGATGACGTCTTTTCGCGGATTACTGCTTCGAATGTATTCGTCAAAATGGATATTGAAGGGAGTGAATACAGGTGTCTCGATTCAATCGTGCGCAATCGGACTCGAATTTCTAGCGTCGTGATCGAGTTCCACGAGGTTGATCTTCATCTTGATCGGATTGTGAGTTTTGTGAATGATTTGAAGTTTAATCTGTTGCATGTTCACGCCAACAATTGGTCTCCGATCAGCGAGGGAACGCCCCTCGTTGTTGAGCTAACGCTGTCCAAAAACAGCGTGGGCGGGGCTAAAGTCGTAAGTCTCCCATCTGCTCTCGACGCCCCGAACAATCCATCTGCCCCCGATATCGAGATTGCATTCGCTTGAAATTACGAAATAGCCGCAGCCGTTTTAGGAGCAATGCCGGGGTTGCCATCGGCGGCAACTCCTCGAATGTAGAAGTAGGACATTCCGGCTGAGAGGAACTTGACCTTCCCATCAAAGGAGGACGTTGCATGGCTTATGAGAAACGGGAAACGGGAAGTTTGATTGGCAGTGACCAAGTTGAAGGACGGCCGTCGGGCAGCGCTAGGGAACGAAGATAGTTGTAGGTAGCTTATGTGACCGGAAAACGTGCAGGAGAGCCGCGAACGATTGGTATAGGGTAAGCCATGATCCCTAAAATATTCCACCTCACAAGCAAGAGTAAGAAACTGTCTTCGACCGCGCAGGGCAATGTCGATGTCATAAGAGCCTTCTATCCCGACTACAAAATACTGATCCACGACGACGATGACATACTGCAATTCATCAAGAAAAACTATTCTGAGTATTATGAGAGCACGATCTCCCAGATGCCCAAATTCATTTGGGTTGTCGACACTGTCCGATACCTCGTGATGGATCACTATGGTGGAGTTTACTGCGACACTGACGTTCTATTCAGAAAGAGATTTGAATTTGACGCGGGAGTCATTTTTGTCGAGCGGGAATGGACTTGGCCCAACGATCGTTCGATCACTGATAGTGTGCACAACTGCATATTTGCAAGCGAGCCGAAGCATCCCGTTTGGACAGATATCCTCAATGGAATTACCCAGAACGTTCGAACCGTGCAGTCTCCAACTGCGCAAGCGGGCCGATTTGCAAAGCGAGTGGTGGCTAAGCTGCTAGGAAAATCAGTTTATCCGTTGGTCTTTGGTGTCACCGGGCCAAATGCTATTTCAAAGATCATCACCCAAAATGGTTCATTGAAGCAACACAAGGACATTCGGGTCGTTCCTGGAAGTCAAATCTTCCAAGCAGGAATGAGCAAGGGAATGTTGGAAGAAGCTTCCTTCGTGCATGGGGCCGCCGGAAGCTGGCAATAGCTTCAAGACCGCGGTCGCTTTCGACTTTCTGTCCGGTTGTGGCCCCTTAGCGGACTCGCTCGGCCAACAAAACCTGTCCGCTCCCGAGGGCAGAGCGGACAAAGCATACGCATTACCTGCCCGGGCCCTGTCAGACCGCATCCGCCCGCAGCAGCGTGTCCACGGTGATGGTGCCCCGTGCGCGGGAGACGCAGGCGCAGATCTTGCGGTTCTCCTGCTTCTCATGGTCGCTGAAGAAGACGTCGCGATGGTCGATCTCGCCGTCGACCTCGACCACGTCGATGGCGCAGAGGCCGCATTCGCCGCGCTTGCAATCGTACATCACCTCATGGCCGCTGGCATTGAGCACATCAAGCATCGAACGCTCGCGCGGAATTTCGAGCTCGACATTGGAATCCTTCAGGCGCACCCGAAACGTCTCGGTCGACAGCGTACCGCTGGAGCCGAACGTCTCGTAGCGGAGATCGGCAAGCGGATGTCCTGCCGCGATCCAAGCCTGGCGCGCGGCATCCAGCATCCGCATCGGGCCGCAGAACAGCGCGAGCGCACCTTGCGGCAGTGAGGCGAACAGCGCGTCGAGCTCGAGCCGGCGGCCTTCGTCGCTGGCATGGACGATCAGACGCTCGCCGAGTGTCTCGGCGAGGTCATCGAGATAGGCCGCTTCATTGCGGGAGCGCACGGCATAATGCAGAGCGACATCGGCGCCGCGCCGGGCCAGCGCCTGCGCCGCGCCGAGGATCGGCGTGATGCCGATGCCGCCGGCGATCAGGCAGTAGTTTTCACGCGTCCAGTCGACCGCGAGCAGCGACGATGGCTGCGTGATGTCGAGCCGCGCACCGGGCGCTAACTGCCACATGTAGCGCGAGCCGCCACGTGAATCCTCGGCGCGACGCACTGCGATACGCAAGCCACGCGGCGAGGCTTCGCCGACCAGCGAGTAGGACCGCGTCTCGGGCTGCCCGTCGATGGTCACGCTGACATTGATGTGGCTGCCGACGGGATAGGCGGCGCCGTCGAACCGATCCGGCAGGATCAGGAATTCGCGAATGCCGGGCGCGAGATCGCGGGTCGACACCAGCGTGGCCGGGGTCCAGGTTTCGATGAAGCGCATGGCACTCCCCTCAGTCGGTTGCGGTCTTGATCAGCGCGAGCGCCGGCAAGAGGTCGAGATGGGTCCGGTTGCGCAGGGCGAGTCTCAAGTTGCGCACCGCAAGCCGCGCATGCTCGCGCATGATGGCCTCGGCACGGGCGCCTTCGCGGTTCTCGATGGCATCGATCACGACGCGGTGATGCTCCTGCGCGATGATCAAAATCTGCTGCGCTTCCGTCAGCGCCGACTGCGCCATCACGAAGGCGCTAGGCGAGGCGAACGGCAGCGCCGAGGCGCGGTCGATCTGCCGGATCACGGGCGGGCTACGCGACAATTCCGTGAGCAGCGCGTGGAAGCGCGCGTTCAGCGTGACATAGGACGAGAAGGCGTCGACCGAGATCGGGACTTGGCGCAGCAATTCGTCGATCGCGGCCAGACACTCCTTTAGCGGCTCGAGCTCGCGGGCGGAGACGCCACGCTCGGCGGCGAAGCGCGCGGCGAGGCCTTCCAGCGTGCCGCGCAGCTCGATGGAATCGGAAATGTCGCGCTCGGAGAACGCCTTCACCATGAAACCGCCGGAGGGGATCGCCTCCAACAGGCCCTCCTCTTCCAGCCGCACTAGCGCCATGCGCACCGGTGTGCGCGAGGCGCCGGTGGTCTCCACCGCCTGAAGCTCGGAGATGCGCTCGCCCGGACGCAAAGCGCCCGACAGGATCTGGTCGCGTAGCGCGAGCTGCGCTTTCACGGTCTGCGAGACGGAGCGGTCGACCTCGCGCTCGGCCATGTCCCTATTCCGCGGCCTGAAGGTGCTGCGGCGGCTTTTCCCTGGCCACCATCTTGTCTATCAGCTTGCGCGTCCACATCGCGCCGGCGTCGATGTTGAGGTTATAGAAGACGCGATCCGGGTTCTCGTCCATCGCGCGCTGTTGTGCCTCGAGGATCAGCTCGTCCTCGCGGAAGATGCCGGAGACGCCCTCGCGGATTTCGTTGGTGATGCGCTGCTCACCGAGCTGATAGTTGCGCACGAATGCCCAGAAGTAATGGCAGGTCTTTTCGGTCTCCGGCGTGATGGTATTGAGCACGAAGCCGTTGACGCCCTGCGAGCGATCGCCTTCCGGCGCGCCGGTGCCGGTCGGCGCGACGCCGACGTCGATCGCAATGGTGCAGGGCGCCTCGAAGCGGATGATCTGCCAGCGGTCGACAAGACCGGACTTGCCGAGCTGCTTGGCCCAGAACGGCGGCGCCTCGATGCCGCGCATCCAGCGCGTCACCGTCACCGTCTTCTCGCCATGGGTGACGTCGAAGGGAGCTTCGGCGACCGCATCATTGCCGATGGAGGAGCCGTGCACGAAGGTCTCGTGGGTGAGGTCCATCAGGTTGTCGAGCACGAGGCGGTAGTCGCAATTGACGCGAATGGTCTTGCCGTCGCCGGCCCAGGCGGGATCGTGATTCCAGTGCATGTCGGGCACCAGCGTGGGATCGGCGAGCGCGGGATCGCCCATCCAGAGCCAGATATAGCGGTGACGCTCGACTACGGGATAGGCGCGGACGCAGGCCGACGGATTGATGGTCTCCTGCGAGGGCATGAAGGTGCAGCGCCCCTGCGAATTGTACTTCAGGCCGTGATAGCCGCAGACGACGGTGTCGCCTTCGAGCCGCCCCTTGGACAGCGGCACCAGACGGTGCCAGCAGGCGTCTTCCAGCGCTGCCGCCGAGCCGTCGGCCTTGCGGTACATCACGACATGCTTGCCGCAGATCGTCCGCGGCAGCAGCGCCGACTTGACGTCGGCGTCCCAGGCGGCGGCGTACCAGGCACTCATCGGGAAGGGTTTTGGCATTGGTCTCACCCAGGGCTCATGAATACGTTATGTATACAATAGCGCGAGAAATTTGAACGTTCAAGGGCCAAATAGCTCTGATATATTACCATTAACCCGAAATAAGTATACATGATCGAGGTTTTTGGAACAATGCTCCGCAAACTCGTCATGCCCGGGCTTGTCCCGGGCATCCACGTTCTTCGTGCCACACCGAGGACGTGGATGGCCGGGACAAGCCCGGCCATGACGGTACGGCAACGGCTGCGCGAAAGCGCGCCCGGGGCAGGCACCCGCGTCGGCGTCCTAGGCCCCGAACACCTTCGCCAGCCCGGCCTGTGCTTCCTGCTGGATCCACTTCAGGTGCTCCGTACTGCGGAAGCTTTCCGCGTAAATCTTGTAGACGTCCTCCGTTCCGGACGGCCGCGCGGCAAACCAGCCGAAATCGGTTTCGACCTTGATGCCGCCGAACGGCTGGCCGTTTCCGGGCGCCTTGCTCAGCGTCGCCCGGACCGGATCGCCGGCAAGGTCCTTGAGGCCGAGTTGCTCCGGCGACAGCGACTTGAGGCTGTTCTTCTGGGGCGCAGTGGCGGCGACGTCGATGCGCGCGTAATGGGGCACGCCGAATTCGGCGGTGAGATCGCCAAAGAGCTGGCTGGGGTCGCGGCCGGTCTTGGCCATGATCTCGGCTGCGAGCAGGCCGAGGATGATGCCGTCCTTGTCGGTGGTCCACACCGTGCCGTCCCGGCGCAGGAACGAGGCCCCCGCACTCTCCTCGCCGCCGAAGCCGAAGGCGCCACTGAGGAGGCCGTCGACGAACCATTTGAAGCCCACGGGCGTCTCGACCAGCTTGCGGCCAAGCTTCCTGGCAACGCGATCGATAATAGAACTCGACACCACGGTCTTGCCGATCGCGGCGTCCTTGCCCCAGTTCGGGCGGTGCGCGAACAGATAGAAGATCGCGGTCGCCAGATAATGGTTCGGATTCATCAAGCCGCCGGTGCGCGTCACGATGCCGTGGCGATCGGCGTCGGTGTCGTTGGCGAACGCGACGTCGAAACGGTCGCGCATGCCGATCAGGCTCGCCATCGCGTAGGGCGAGGAGCAGTCCATCCGGATCTTGCCGTCCCAGTCCACCGTCATGAAGCGGAAGGTCGGATCGATCGCCTCGTTCACGACGGTGGCCGTCAGACCATAGCGTTCGATGATCGGATGCCAGTAATGCACGGCGGCGCCGCCGAGTGGATCGATGCCGATATTGATGCCGGCGGATTTGACCAGGTCGAGATCGACGACGTTGCCGAGATCGGCGACGTAGGGCGTGACGAAGTCGTAGGCGTGGACCGTCGCGGATTTGCGCGCCTTGGCATAATCCATGCGCGTGACGCCCTTGAGGCCATCGGCGAGATAGGCGTTGGCGCGCTTCTCGACCACGGAGGTCGCATCGGTGTCGGCCGGGCCGCCATGCGGCGGATTGTATTTGTAACCGCCATCTTCCGGCGGATTGTGCGACGGCGTGATGACGACGCCGTCGGCGAGGCCGCTGGTGCGACCCCTGTTGTAGGTGAGGATGGCGTGCGAGATCACCGGCGTCGGCGTGTAGCCGCCGTCCTTGTCGACCATGACATCGACGCCGTTGGCTCCAAACACCTCGACGGCGCTGACCAGTGCCGGTTCGGCCAGCGCGTGGGTGTCGATGCCGATAAACAGCGGGCCGGTCAGCCCCTTTTCTCGTCGGTAATCACAAATTGCCTGCGTGGTCGCCAGGATGTGGCCCTCGTTGAAGGAGTTCTTGAACGAGGTGCCGCGATGGCCGGAGGTGCCGAACGCCACCCGCTGCGCCGGGTCCGCCGCATCCGGTTTGCCAGCGAAATAGGCCGTGACCAGCCGCGGAACGTTGGTGAGTGCGTCCGACGAGACCAATTTACCCGCTGCGGGATCAACATCAGCCACTGAAATATCCTCGTCCTGTCGTGCAGAGATTGCGGGATACCATAGCATCGGCCCTGCCCGCGCCAAGGGCACAACACGCGCGATGGGCAAGCCGTTCCTTGGGCGAGATGTCCGTCATCCTGCGGCGCGAGGCATGCGATGCCAATGCATCGCAAGCCGAGCGCCCCAGAATAGTCGGCGGCGCACCTTCCAACCCGGCCGGGGGCAGCCACGGCTCTCAGCAAATCGGTTGTTAACTCGCAACATATATGACGTGCCTCATGTTGTGGGATCCGGCACGCCTTAGCCTCGACGCGACATGGCGGCACGTTGCGGTCGTCGTGCTTTGGTTGGCGTCGATGTGCGTGCATGCAGAGGACCAGCCTCCAAACGACGCCGAGACGACCTCGACAATTGCCAGTCACGATGGAGCCTTCGGCGCCGGCGAGACGCCGACATCCCGAGCCGCGATCCGAAACATCATCGAAAGAGAAACTGCCAAGACCGATCTGCCCGCGGACATTGCAGAGGCCGTCGTCTTTGTTGAAAGCGGCTACAACCCGACCGTCATCGGCAGCGCCGGCGAAATCGGCCTCATGCAGGTGCGGCCCGAAACGGCTGCGATGCTCGGTTTTCGGGGAAATGGCGCAGAACTCGCGGAACCGGCCATCAATATCCATTACGGCGTGCTTTATCTCAGCCGCGCATGGCGCCTGGCAGGCGGGGACCTCTGTCGCGCCCTGATGAAATATCGGGCAGGCCATGGCGAGGAGTCCACGACTCCGCGTTCGCAAATCTATTGCAATCGCGCCCGCAACCGTCTTCTCGCCATGAACTCGGCAGTCGGGCGAGCCGAGGCTGTAGCTATCCCAGCTTCAGCTCCAACGGCGGTAGCGGTTGCGCCGGCGACGAAATCAGCTCGCAATCAGAAAGCGGAGACTAAGCCTAAGGACGTTTATGCGCGCTACCGTCATGGTACGACAGCAGCAAGCCGGGCATACTGGGCTGCGCATGAGGCCCGGATCGGCCTCATCAAGGCTCGCATCGAAGCGAGATGGAAACGAGTTGCATCACGTTGAAATATCGTCGGCCGCTAGACGCATCCATAGAGCGAATAGCTATTTTTGAAGCCTGAACCGGAAATAGAGATCATGCACAATAGTTTGAGGGTTTTGTTCGCAATCTCGGCGACCGCCGCCCTGGCCTTGTCTGCATTCCTCGCCATTCGGTTCGTCGTCGGTTTCAGCGGCTGAACCAACATTGCAATTGAGCATCGCTTGCACGGCGCGCTACGTCAGCTCAGGTGTGCGTCTAAAGCCGCTCGCTGAGCGCAAGCTTGTAGCCGATGCCGGTGACGGTCGCGATGACCGGCGTGCCGCTACCGATAAGCTTGCGGCGCAGCCGCGCTACCAGCGCGTCGACCGTGCGGATATCGACCTCGGCCTCGCGATTGCTGACGACTTCGATCAGATAGTCGCGGTTGAGCGGACGGCCGTCGGCGCCGACCAGAGCCGCGAGCAGGTCGAACTCGGCGCGCGTCAATGATACGGGCTTGCCGTCGCTGCCGAGCAATTCGCGCCGCGTGAGGTCGATGATCCAGTCGCCGAAGGCGATCGAATTGTGATTGCGCGCCGCCTTGCGGTCGATCGAGCGCCGCCGCAGCACGCTGCGCGCACGCGCGAGCAGGTCGCGCAGATTGATCGGCTTGGTGACATAGTGGCCGGCAATCTCGAGGCCGAGGATGCGATCGACGTCGGAGTCGCGGCGGGTCACGAAGATGATGCCCGCGTTGCTGGTCGCCTGGATTTCCTTGGCCAGTTCGAAGCCGTCGTCGTCGGGCAATTGCACGTCGAGGAAGACGAGGTCGGTGCGGGCGCGCAGCGCCTGGCGGGACTCCGCGCAGGAGCCGGCGCCGACCACGTCGAAATTGTACTCGCTGAAATAGCCGACCAGCATGGTGCGCGTCACCGGATCGTCCTCGACGACGATCAGCCGCTCGCGGTCAGCGGGACGCATTTCCTGAAATGCGGAATCGGCCACGATTTTGGACGTCCTGCGTGCCTGCGAACCGACCTGGAAATTCAGGTCGCCGAGCGATGCGCCGTCCTGTGAACGTACATTCACGACTTGTTCGAGCCCCTCGAAATTGCCTGCTGCAATAATAGGCGTGTTGTGATGCCCAAACAATATTGGTCACGGTATTCAAGTATTAAGTATGAATTGGCCCACACTTCTCATTCGGCTCATTCGGCGCACCCCCGGGGCGAATTTCGCCAGGAAAGCGTCGAGATTCGTTCATCCCGGCGCGGATTCAGCCGCTGGTTAACGTAAACAGAGCCTTCAGCTTCGGAATCCGCGCTTGCGCCCTTATGGTCCTGCCTCGCAAGGCAAGGCGATTGCGAAAGCACGGAGCAATTTGATGCAGGGGCAGGCCCGGTTGGCCGCGGGTCGAGCCGACAAAGGCGCAACCGCGCCCTTCGGCCGTTCGCACACGCTCGACTTCCTGCGCGGCCTCGGCATCGCCGGCGTGATGGCGATCCACGTCTCCCAGTCGTTTCCGTCCGGCATCCGGGCGATTGATTTTACCTTCATGTGCGGCTGGGTCGGCGTCAATGTGTTCTATTTCGTCAGCGCCATGACGATGTGCCTGATGTGGACGCAGCGCGCGACGGAATCGAACCCGACCCGCAAATTCTACGTCCGGAGATTTTTGCGCATCGCGCCGCTGTTCTGGCTCGCAATCCCGGTCTACCTCGCCGTCAACGGCACGGGGCCAAGCTACAACGCGCCTGATGGCATCGGGCCGCTCCAGGTGATCCTGACTGCAACGTTCCTGCACGGCTTCTGGCCGGACAGCGTCAACAGCGTTGTTCCGGGCGACTGGTCGATCGCAGCGGAGATGACGTTCTATCTGGTCTTTCCGTTCGTGATCACCGCCTTCGGATCGCGCCGCCATCTCTACCTCGCGCTCGCGATCGTGCTGCATCTCGTCAATGTCTGCCTGTTCAAGCCATGGGCGTTCGCGCTGTTCTCGGCCTATTACGGTCCCAGCAACGAGGCCTTCGTCTGGAACGCGCTGCACATCAGCTTCCTGAACCAGCTCCCGGTCTTCCTGGTCGGCTGTGCGCTGTTCTTCTCGTTGCGCGACGGCTTTGCGAAATCGGACGCGGCGATCTTCGCCGCCTTCGTCGCACTGTCCTATGCAGCCGACCGCGCCACCGGCTCGCACGAATTCAACTATCTGATGATCAACCTCGTGCTCGGCGCGGGCGTCGCCGGGTGCATCCGCTTCGCGATCCGCTGGCGGCCGCTCGAGGCGCTCGGCCGCAATTCATATTCCATGTATCTGTCGCACTTCGCGGTGATCTACGGCCTGCGCCAGGTCTGGCCGCTCGCGGACGGGCTGATCTCGCTGCTACTTGCTTATGTCGTCATCGCGGCGCTCAGCTATGTCGTGGCGCGCGCGACGTGGCACCTGATCGAGCGGCGCACGCAGGATCTCGCGCATCGCCTGACCTCTTCAGCGACCAAGACCGCGCCGCGCGCAGAGGCCGTAGCCGTGACAGGTGTCGTGCTGGACGGCCGCAGTGCCGGCGCGTGATTGCGGTCAGGCTCTCAGGAAGATCCGACCTCGATCCGGAACGACAACTGCTGTTCCGCTCCAGCTGCGATATGCATCAGCCCCGGCTTGTCGCTGAACTCGCCGTCGAAGCCTGCGGGGCTGGCATAGCCGCGCCAGGGCTCGATGCAGAGGAACGGCGCGCCCGACGGCCTCGACCAGACGCCCAGCTCGCGAAAGCCCTGCCATGACATTTTCAACCAGGGGCCGCTGGATACACCCTGCCCTGCCGCGTAGCGGACAGAATTGCTGTTGATGCAATCGAAGATGATGGCGTCGTCGGTGAACAGGGACTCGGACAAGGGAAGCACTGTGCCCCTGATCGGAGGCGGCTCCGTTGCCGCACGTAGCAACCCGCCGTCGAGACGACGGACGGGAGACGACTCCTCCTTCGCAAAGGTCAGCGCGTAGCTCTCCTTCGGCAATCCGGGCTGGAGCGGCCAGTTGAAAGCAGGATGCCCCCCGAGCGAGGTCGGCAATGTCTCCTTGCCGGTATTGGCGATCGTGAGCGCCAGGTCGAGCCCCGCGTCATCGAGCGCATAGGTCGCGGTCAGGCGGAACGCGAACGGATAGAGCGCGCGTGTCGCCTCGCTGTCACCTAGCACCAGTGTGCAGCTGCTTCCGCCGCGCTCCACCCAGGCAAAGCGGCTGTCGCGCGCAAAACCGTGCTGGGTCATGCGGTATGTCTTGCCGCGGTGCCTCAGTTCGTCATTGGCGAGACGTCCGACGATCGGAAACAACAGCGGCGCGTGGCGCGGCCAGGCCGGCCTCGCCTGCCAGACGAATTCGATGCCGGCCTCACCCTTCAGCGAGCACAACTCGGCGCCTTGCGCCTTGATGGTCGCCATCATTCCGCGTGCTCGAATGGAATGTGTTTCGTCAGCCATCTCTCACGTGTACACCCCATAACCACACGCAGCAAGATACTGCATGACTAAAGCGCTCGCGAAGAATTATTGCGCAGCCAGATTTGCGCCTCGCTCTCGACGCTGCTCGGACCTCGATAAATCACACTGACTCGGATGCCAGCACACGAACTGCGCGTCCTTCTTCGATCGGAGTCGAGGGGCTGTAGCAAGGTCTGTCAGGACGAGGCAACGGGCTTAGACTCGGCGTGATCGCGACTGGATCGTCGTGCGCCAGTGAGCTCGTTGGATTTGGAGTTGCGCAACAAGAACAGAGCTCTCCAATCGCGCCGATGGCCAAACTCAATATAGCGATAGCTCAAAGCGCTCAGCGAAATCACTATTGCGAAATACGGCAATGACAATCGAAGTGTGTCTTTCAACGAAGAAGTATCGGGTGGAATCATTTCGACCATGATGATCGAATGCCATGCATAGATGCTGTAGCACATGCATCCGACGACTTGAATTGCCCATGCTTCGAATACACGATTTGCCGACCATGCCCCACACAGCACCGCAAGCAACACCATGGAAAACCCGGCGCAAAATATCGTTGTATAGAGAATGCTCACGGCCCAGGGGCCGTGATCCTTGAAAAATATGGCGGCAATCATCAGCAGCCCCCCGGGCAGCAGCCCATGCGAATAGAATCGCCTGAGCGAGGCGCTATCCCTGGACTTGACATAAAGATCGCAAACCAACATTCCGAAAATGAACTGGTAGCACGACCCGAAGATGCCGCCCACAAACGGGCGAAATATGCCGATCCGATCGACCGCGATAAGGTTTCCGGCCACCACGAAGGCTGAGCAGACGACCACGCTCAACAGCGCCAGCCTTTCGAGGCTCCACCGCGCGATCAGAAGGATCAGCAGCGGAAACAAAAGGCTAAACCAGATTTCAACACCGACGGACCACAACACGGGATTGGACGGAGGCATAAATCCATGCGGCACAAAAATGAAAAGTGTCGATAGGAGTCCGCCAAGCTCCATATACCAGCTGTGCGATCCAGCGGGAGATTTGGCATGGAGTGCAACCGTCACGAGGACAACGATATAGTAAAGCGGAAGCAACCGGGCAGCGCGATGCCAATAGAAATCCGGAAAGTCCGCCAGCCGATTGATCGCTTTCTTTTTCGTGCGATAGGGAAGGTACAGAACGAATCCAGAGAGCACAAAAAAGATATTTACGCCCAAGAAGCCGTGCTTCGCGATAACGGCAAGGAGACCATTGGGATCGAGCTCGCCGGGAAACGACGGCGTGCTGGATGTAAACGGAACGAACAGGTGAAAGACGATCACCATCATAATGGCGAGTCCACGAAGGCCGTTAACGGCCCCGATCTTCTGCGCGCCGCTTTCTGCGATCGCGGCGGTACCTGGAGATTCTAATAACAAGATTGGCGATCTCAGCATTTCGTGGTTTGCTACTTTGCGATACTGTCCAGATTGAACGGCCTGTCAATCGACAGCGCTGCCACATCATTCATCAGGACACGATACTGAACGAGCGCGGCCCAGGACGAACGCGCGAACAACGTGCCTTCAAATAGTCAATTACGAGATATAGACGGCAGGAGGCTTGCTTTGGGGCATAATTGTGAGAGCGCACGTATAGCTTGATGGCAGGGCTCCTTATCATATTTGTTCTGCTCGCGATTGGCTTTGGCGCCGGCTATGGCACCCGCGAGCTAATCTCGCGCAAGCGACACGCGGAGTACCTGCAATTACAGCCGTACATTTCGCCCGCGCTCAGACCCAGGCAATCATCTTCTGATGGACGCACCAGGACGCAACATGCCGGGTCTGAACCGCCAATGGCTGAAGGGCGACGGACGAACCACGACATCACGCGCTCGTTTCAGGACATATCCATTCACGACCGCAAGCCAGAAAACCCGGCGAGGCCTGCCGGCGGAAACTTGCATCTGATCCAGGCTCGTCGGCCTGAGCCGGACGCTGGATCTTTGCAGCCCACGAACTTCGAACAGAGCCTCGAGGAGTTGGTCGCACTCCTGCAGCGCCGCAGGCAGGACGTCTAGGCCCCCTCTACTTCCGAGCCGATTTAGTCAAAAGTCTTTCGCCGTGTTCGCCTTTTGTAGCGTGGTAGTGCCGACCGGCTGCTTGAGCCTCGCCGAGGATGTTCCCGAGTGAGCCACTGCCCATTTTAGGCGAAAGTGGCCCACCCACCAATTGACTAGCAGGCACAGTTAGAACGTGGTATCTTTTCAACAGTTCTGTGGTTGAAATGCGACGGTCCCCTGTCCAGGGACATTCTTGTCGCACATGCAGGAGGGTGGATTTTGATCTTGCTGTTGATAGCAAGCGGCGTGGTGGGTCTTCTTTTGGGACGCACTTTTCGCGCGTTCGTCCTCATTCCCGCAACGATGCTAATAATAGTTCCAGCGTGGTATTTGGGCGCTGAGCAGGGCCTGGTGACCGGTGCGATATCATTTGTCGTCAGCGCCGTGGTCATGCAGGTGGCGTATTTCGCGACCCTGCTAACCAATCTCCTTCGCCAGAATCTCTCGCTGCTCGATCAAGTACAGTCGGAGGCATCACCGCCGTTGCCTGAATCACGAGTCGCACTCTAATCAATCACTGGCGCGACAGTGGGCATGCATGCCGAGGATTTCGTCGCATTGCGAGGTGCCCCGCCGCAAGCTCGTTTAGTCGCGCGTGCCATGGATGGAATTTTCCACGTCGACAGAGCCGTCAGTCTGCCCGTCGACCGGTTCCATTGTGGTCCTGTCGGGGATTTCCAAGTTGGTGCGCCGCCGGTCATAGTCCGGCTTGCGACACTTCGAAACCGTCAGCGGAAAGCCTGTCCCGCGCCACGTCAGCGCACGTCGCATTCCATATTGAATGTCAACTGGGTTCGATCTCCTCAATGAACTAGTAGCATTACCCCAGCGGTGATTCACGCTGTTTGGGGATTGATGACAACGGCGAGGCGGATCTGGAACCGGCGCCTGTGAAATCCCCGGCCGATATTTCTCTATTGTGCAGAAGAAGCGCACCAGATGGCCTCGCCAATGGACTTATGAAATGCAGATCAATTCGCTGAGCCGATATGACTGCCGTCGATGGCACCTATCTTTGCCGTCTTTGTCGTGTCCTGTCTCAAGATTGCGCCAATGTGTGTTTGGTTGACTGGAGGATTCAAGATGGAACTGCTGGCGAGAGCAGCGGCAGCAGGACGCCGTAGCGGCGCATGGGACGCATTGCAAGAGTCGATCGAAACGGATCAAGCGGCTGTAGCTCTCTCGATGCCAACACGATTGCGGCCGAAGCAGCGTCCCGGTCCCGTCATTCACCGGATCGATACCCGGCCGCTCGATATCGGCGCCGATGAGGTCGTGGCGGTCGGCAAACTCCGCAATGAGATGCTGCGACTACCCGATTTCCTGCGCCACCATCGCCGACTCGGGGTCAGACGTTTCCTCGCGATCGATGATCGTTCGGACGACGGCACGCGAGAATTCCTCCTCGATCAGCCAGATGTTCACGTATTCGAGATCCGCGAGCCGTTTGCAGAATCACGTGGTGGCGCGCGTTGGACCAGCGCCGTGCTCGACCAATTCGCGCCGGGACGGTGGGCGCTGACGCTCGACGCCGACGAGCTGTTTGTCTACCCCGGCTGCGAAACTTTTGATCTTCGATGCCTGTGCCGCTACCTGGAGAGCGCAGGCGCGGATTGCATGACTGCGGAGATGATTGATATGTATCCACGCGTGCTCGGCGGCTCGGAACGCTACCGCGCCGGAGAGAGCCTTGTCGCATTCTGCCCCTACTTCGATTCAGATACCTATGTGAAGCGCCGTCGGCGCGGCTTTCCGACGAACTACCTGATTGGCGGAGCGCGAGCGAGACTGTTTTATGATGAGCCGATGCCGCCGAAGATCGCGCTCTACGACGCGCTCGTACGGTTGCTTGAGCCCTACGGGCTCGCGCGGCTTCTGCCTGCAGTCAACATCACGCGCTGGGAGCCACCGCTGCTTACTAAGGTGCCGCTCGCGCGCTGGTTGCCCGGCCGTCGCTATATCGCCGCCGGTCACCTGATGGCCCCGCGCGGCAAGCCAGGCGACGTCACGGGCGCCCTGCTCCATTTCAAGTTTCTCCACGACTTCACAGACAAGGTCGCCACCGCCGTCCGCGAGGGGAATTACTACCGCGGATCGGTCGAGTATAAACGCTACGCGGAGCGGCTCGCTCAGGATCAGTCATTCGAACTCACCTATCCGAAAAGCCGGATCTACCAATCGTCGGATGATATTGTCAGTTGCGGTCTGATGCGCTTCTCCCCGGCCTACCAGGCCGCGATGCGACAACCCTAACCATCGCTTCCGAAACATGGGACGCGCGCTAGACTCCTTTTCTCGAATCGTCACCGGGCCCCATCGTTCCACTTGATGAACTTTTTTGGCAGACCGGGTACCCGCTGTTCTGGAGCATGCACTGATCAGAGCTCACCGATCAGCTTGCGGCCGAGCAGCCGAAGGAGAAGTTTCCTTCCACGCACGAGCGTCGGATAAACTGCCCGTGCGACGCGCGGCCGGGAGAACACGAGCCGATGGACCCGGTTGAAAAATGTCGCTTCGCCGGCAAGCGTTGCCAGCAGATACATTGCCTCGGCCCCATAGTAATACTGCCTACGCCAGCGAACCACCATGCCTTCATTAAGATCGAGGTTGTGCGCGCGGATCTCGCCTACGATCGGATGTTCCGAACGCGCGTCGATCAGGTGCACGCGCTGCCCCTGCTCCCGCAACTGGTACAGCAGGACATAACGGCTGCATAACGGGCATTCGCCGTCATAGACCACCCAGATCTCGTCATCGTCATCTTGGGTCAATTCGAGAGTCCGTCTGCTTCCGCACGTCGCGCACAAGTTTGCCTTCGGCAAGGCCGAGGCATACCGAATCTACTACGTAGTGATAGGCGACAATGTCGTCCATGCTCAGCTTGTTGAATTCGCTGTACATCCACGGATTTGCGAGCATGTGGTGTGGATAGGCATAAAAGCTGTTACTGTCCTTGACCCAGGGATAGATGCGAAAAAAACGGTCCGTCTCGCGGACCAGTTTCTCCACAGCGTCCATGGCTACTCCTGTGTCCTGACGCGAAAGAATCTCCGGGCCGCAGGTGGTCGCGTCGTGCCAAGTCGCAAGATCGTGGTTGTTACCGCCAACGCGAGCCCGGAAATGGTTTTCGGGGATGTACATGGTTCCGGTCCCGATCATGTACGAGTAGATGCCGAAATAGGTGGACGGGGCGAGGATCTGGCGGCCATCCCGGGTCTCGACGAAGAATCGCGGGCTTGCCAGCTTCGGCCCGTCCAGCCAGCCGAGGAAGTTGGTATAGAAGAAGAATCGACCGCAGATGACAGCCACGACCATCACAACCTTCATGGCCGAGGTGAATCCGTCGCGCGGCAGCCTGCGGGCCGCGGCGACGATGAAAAGGTTGAGCGCAATCCAGAAGAAGAACAGCGCCCCGAGCGTGAAGTACACACCGACGTGGAAGAGATCGAACAACAGACAGAAGAACGACAACGCGCGCGTCGAGATCGCGGCCAGCGGCGACAGCAGCTGCGCGCCTAGCACAAAGACGTTGAAGAGCAACTGGTTGCTGACGATCGCGTCCCAGATCGTCTGCAACGCGCCCGGCCATAGGCCGAGCGGGGCGTCGCCACGTTCGAGCCCAATCAGGATCGAGGTTTGCGTGGGGTTCGCAAGCAGCCAGGTCCACGGCTTCTCGCCGCCTGCCTGCAGCTTCGCGATTCCCGACCAGAAATAGCTGCCGAGATGCGCCCCGACGGCGCACGCCCAAATCAGGCCGTAGGTCCGATCGCGGAGCTCTTTCACGCCATCTGCGGAAGCGAACACAGTCCGCAACTGCGGCACACGATCCATTGCCCAGGCACTGGTGAGGACGATCGTGCCCAGCACGCCAAGGACGCAGAAGTTGCCGACGTCGAGCATGCCAAGATAATCGGTCTCGGTCACGAAGATGCCGGACGCGACGCTGACCATCTCGCGCCAGGCATGATAGAAGTAGAGCAGCGGTAGCAGAAATGCGGGACGCCAGATCGCGGCGATGCCAGCTACAACCGCAAGCACTGCGCCGTACCGAAAGAACAGGATCCTGTCGCCCGAACCGAAAAGGATATTGGCAGGGCCTGCGAAGGGCCCCAGTGAATCGAACAGCAACTGCACGAAGATCGCCATTCCGATCGCGAAGGCGGTGATCCGCAATGGCGGCGAGAAATCCCGGTAGCGAATCGAGTTGAAGGCGAGCGCGCCGGCAAATACCGCGCAAACCAGCACAAACGCGTAAATGTCGGACCAGCGAGCGAGATGCGTGACGGCCCGTCGCGAAATCGCAGAAAGAACTATGGCTACTGCAAGAAGGAAGAGAGGTCCCGCCAGCGACGAGAGGCCAGACCGGGTTCCTTGCCGTGATGATGCAACGGTGTATAACGCCATCCCGCCTCGGACCTCCGGAACTGCGCGATCGCAGATCAAACGAACATTATCGAACCGCTTGCATCCTGCAAGGATCGCACGCGCAGCCTTGGCCTTCCCCAGCGGGAGTGCTCACAAAATCATCTTGCGGGAACCTGAATATTGCAAATTGAAATGTGACAAAGTGCGGGCATTGTTGTGACTGCGCGTCTCCGCACCGACATTGGTGAACTTTCAAGCACTCGTTCGAAGTTGGTCATCCGCCTTGGCGGGACTCGCCTCAGAGTCCGCGGATCCCACGTCGCTCGATCACATCTTCCGTTCGTGTCAAAGCCGAGCTAAAAGCCGGGACGGTCGGAACCGTTACCGTTGAGAGCGATAGATTTCCCGCCGGGATTTGCAGGCTAGCCGCAAGACCGAGCAAGAACTGTTTGAGATCGCGGGGTGAACTCGTTGGGCAGAGACAGTAAGTCGCGGGCCGCAACCAATATTCTCATAACGGGTGGGGCTCAGGCCTGGAAACTGTCGGCCGGTTTCGTTTTGACGATATTCTCGACGCGAAATCTTGCACCGTCTGACTTCGGCCTACTTGCCATGTCCGCGACCGCCGCAACGTTCCTCGGGCTCATCAAGGACCTCGGCGTCGGACAGGCCATCATTCAACGCCCGGAAATCGCCAAGGGCCAGATCGATGCGCTGTTCTGGCTGTCGGTGCTGGCTTCCGCGGCGTCAACCCTCGCCCTGACGTTGAGCGCATATCCGCTTTCACTGTTTTACGACGATCCCAGGCTTCGACAGCTCATCGTCGCAATTGCAGGGCTTAGCTTCATTGCAGGGCTGCCAACCGTTCCCGCCGCCCTGCTTGCCAGAGAGTCCAGGTTCAAGTCCCTGGCAGTCTTGGATGTCGCAGCGACAACCGCGTCCATCGTCGCGGGGATCGTTGCCGTGATGATCTTGAGAAATTATTGGGCGCTTTACCTGTCCACGCTCGTTCTCACGCTGGTTTCGACAGCTGGGATCTGGACCTGTTCGGGCTATCGTCCCGGGTATCCTCACTTGGACGGCGAGACGCGACACATGGCAAGGTTCGGCTTGCACGTGTCCGGGTTCAATCTGGTCAACTATTTCTCGAGAAACGCGGACAATATCCTTATCGGCAAATTCCGCGGCGGCGACGAACTCGGCCTTTACGATCGGGCCTATAAGCTATTGCTGTTCCCGATCGTTCAACTGCACAACCCGATCGGCCAGGTGATCGTCCCGCTTCTTTCGCGGCTTCGTCTCGATAAGAAAGAATACCTGAGCACTTACGACGATGCCCTTTCCATGGTCATGCTTGTATGTCAGCCAGGAATCGTTTTCGCCATCCTGCTCTCGGAGCCGCTCTTCAGAATTGTCCTTGGAGAGCATTGGGTGGGTGCAGCCCCGATTTTTTCGTGGCTTGGCGTTGCGGGCTTGATCCAAGTGGCGACCGCGACGGCAGCCTGGCTGTTTCTCAGTCAAGGCCGTGGCCGGGAGTACTTCAGGCTGGGTGTTTGGACCGCTCTGATCAACGTGACCTCATTCGTCGTCGGCCTTCCCTGGGGCGCCCTTGGAGTTGCCATGGCATATACGCTGGTGAACTGCGCCATCGTGCTGCCGCTTTACGCGACATTGATCGGTCGCAATGGCCCCGTGACGACGAGGCGCCTGATCGAAACGACCGGTCCGCATTGGATCGGTTGTCTCGTTGCCGCGGCCATCACAAGGATTTCGACCATCTCGTTGCTGGATGGAAACTCTCTGGCTGGACTGGCTACGCTGCTGGCGCTTGCCTATGCGTCATATCTCGTAGCCATCAGCTTCTTTGCGCAGAAAAGGGCACTCGCGAGGCGTCTGTTGCGCTACGGTTATCGAAGGGCAGCCCCCCAAATCTAGCTCGCATTTCTCACAGTGTTGAAGCGCACCGGGGCGCGAATCAGCGAAAGTTGTTGTGCCGCAACGACTTTTCTCTGATCCAGGGAGCGCCCCGAT
>NZ_JADPKQ010000240.1:0-113665 GCF_023074015.1 Bradyrhizobium sp. 142 | reverse complement strand
CGACAAGCCTCCGCCAGTCAATCCCAGCAAGCCAAAGCCCAGGTTCTCTCTCGACCAGCTGGAGCTCATCTATGTGTGATTTTCCCGGGACAGCCCTGCCGCAAGCGGGAGAGGGCGCGCACCGTCGCTGCGGCTGGATATCACGATACTCAGGAGCCTCTTGTAATGCCCGTCTCCCGCCGCTCGCTGTTGAAGGCCGCAGCAGCCGTGCCGGCGCTCTCGTTTCCGGGTATCGTGCGCGCCGCAGCGCAGACCACGTTGCGCTTCATTCCGGTGATCGACCTCGCCTTCGTCGATCCCATCTATTCGACCGCGCAGGTGTCGCGAAACCATGGCTTCATGGTCTACGACACGCTCTACGGCATGAGCTCCTCGCTTCAGGTCTCGCCGCAGATGCTGTCGGGTCACGTCATCTCCGGCGACGGGCTTCAATGGGACCTTGCGTTGCGCGACGGCCTGTTCTGGCACGACGGCGAACGCGTGCTTGCACGCGACTGTGTCGCGAGCATCCGCCGCTGGGCGGCGCGCGACGGCTTTGGCGGCGAGCTGATGGAGGCGACCGACGAGCTCGCGGCCGCCGACGATCGCACCATCCGCTTCCGTCTCAAGCGTCCGTTCCCGCTGCTGTCGCAGGCGCTCGGCAAGGCTGCGATCAATGCCTGCTTCATGATGCCGGAGCGGCTGGCGAGCCAGGATCCGTTCAAGCCGCTGACCGAGGTCATCGGCAGCGGTCCGTTCCGCTATCTCGCCGACGAACGCGTGCAGGGTGCCCGCAACGCCTATGCTCGCTTCGAGCGCTATCAGCCGCGCACCGACGGCAAGCCGGATTGGACCGCGGGACCGAAGATCGTGCACTACGACCGCGTGGTCTGGACCACCACGCCCGATGCCGGCACCGGCGTCGCCGCGCTCCAGACCGGCGAGCAGGACTGGCAGGAAACCACGCCGCACGATCTGCTCCCGGTGATCAAGGCCGCCGGCGACATCGAGACGCGCATCCTCGATCCCCGAGGCTATGCCTGCATGCTGCGCCTCAATCACCTCCAGCCGCCGTTCGACAATCCCGCCATCCGCCGTTCGCTGCTGGGGGCGATCGACCAGTCCGCCTTCATGACGGCGGTGGCCGGCACCGATCCCGCCTACCAGGTGTCGCCGATCGGCTACTTCGCGCCGGGAACGCCGATGGCCAGCGAGGTCGGCCTCGATGTCTTCCGCGGCCCGCGCGACTACGCCAAGGTCAAGGCGAACCTGAAGGCCGCCGGCTATAGCGGCGAGAAGATCGTGGTGCTGGTGCCCACCAACTCGCTGGCGCAGAAGCCGCTCGGCGAGATCGCGGTCGACAGCCTGCGCAAGGCTGGCATGAACGTCGAATATGCCGGGCTCGATTTCGCGGTGGTGCTGCAGCGCCAGCTCAAGAAAGACCCGCTTCCGCAGGGCGGCTGGAGTGCGGCGGTCGGCAACTGGCAAGGCATCGACTGGCTCAATCCTGCCGGCAATACCAATATCCGCGGTGAGGGCAAGGTCGCCGGCTGGTATGCGAGCGAGAAGATGGGCAGCCTGCGGAGCCAGTGGCTGGCCGCCTCCGAGCTTGCCGAGCAGCAACGCATCTGCCGCGGGATCCAGGCCGTGGCGTTCGAGGAAATTCCCTATATTCCGATCGGCCTGTACAAGCAGCCGACCGCCTATCGCAAAGCCATCACCGACATTCTCGACGGCACCGCCGTCTTCTGGAACGTACGTCCCGCATGAGCACGATCGCAATCTTCGGCAGCTATGTGCTGTCACGCAAGGACGGTGCGCAGGACGTGTTGCGCGACCATTGGGTCCTGGTCGAAGGCAGGAAGATCGCCGCGGTCACGCGCGACAGACCGAGCGCAGATCAAACTTACGACCGTCCCGGCCGCTTCGTGCTGCCGGGCCTGTTGAACCTGCACAATCACTGCTTTAGCGAGGCGGTGGCGCGCAGCCATACCGAGGACGGCAATGGTCGCCGCAACAACCAGAGCATCGTTTACACGGTACTGCTGCCGCTGACCAAGCGCGGCGCCGATCTGCTGTCGGCGGAGGAACGTCTTGCGGTGGCGCGGCTCGGCATCCTCCAGCTTCTCAAGGGCGGGGCCACCACCGTGATGGAGCCGTTCCGCAATTCGATCCCCGAGATGTTCGATGCCGCCGAGGAGATGGGCATCCGCTTCTACGGCGCGCCTTATCTCTTCTCGACCTCAGATGCCAAGGCCGGCCCAGATGGCGTGGTCCGCTATGCCGGTGATGACGGCACCGCCGACATGGCGACCTGGGATGCGCTCTATCAGCGCTGGAACGATCGCGGCGACGGCCGCATCGGCCTTGCGATGAGTCCGCATGCCACCGACACCTGCGGTCCCGATTTGCTCAAGGCTTGCGCGGCTCGGGCACGCGAACTGGGCGTACCCATCACGACGCACATGGCGCAGAGCCGCGCCGAGGTCGAGACCATCGGCAAACGCTATGGCGGCCGCACCCCGGCGCAATACCTCGACTGGCTCGGCCTGCTTGCGCCTGATCTCATGGCGGCGCACTGCATGTTCAGCACCGACGACGATCTCAAGCTGATGGCCGCGCGCGGCATGACCGTTCTGAATTGCCCACGCGTATTCGCGCGCGCCGGCATCACCGCGGCGTTCAGCCGCTTCGCAGAGCACGGCGTGCGTACCGTGGTCGGCACCGACGGCTACAACATGGATTTGCTCGGCGAGCTCAACGCCGCCTCGTTGATCTCCAAGACCACGTACCAGCGCGCCGACGTCGCGAACTCGCCGGAATTGATCGAGGCGAACACGGCCATTGCCGCCGACGTCATCAAGCGGCCGGATCTCGGCCGGATCGAGCCGGGTGCGACCGCCGACCTCACCGTCGTCGATCTCACCCATCCGCATCTTCAACCGCTGTTCGATCCTCGCCGCGCACTGATCGCACTCGCCAACCGCGCCAATATCGATCAGGTCATCGTCGACGGCCGCGTGCTGGTCGATGCCGGCCGCTATCTCGGCGCTGATGAAGCGGCAATTACGGCTGCCGGCACCGCGGCGATCGGCAATATCTGGGAGCTGCCGGAGGCGCAGGCGGCGTTCAACGGGTGAGAGTTCTCCTGGGCGCCACGAAGAAGGTGCGCTCCCTCTCCCGCTTGCGGGAGAGGGCAGGGGAGAGGGCTCTCCCCACAAGGAGACACTCCCCGCGTGGAGGCGCTACGCGCCGACCTCTCCCGCAAGCGGGAGAGGTTGAGCGCCCGCGGCTTGCACCGATCTAAACTGATGGCACTCCGCCCTAGTCCTCGAACTCCACCAGCGCCTTGCGCATGGTCTCGACCAGATCCAGCGCCACCGGCGAGGGACTTCGCTGCGCCGGAAAGACCGCGGAGAATTCGAAGTCGATGCGCGGCAGGAAGCGGCGCACGACGACGCCGCGGGTGGAAAATTCCTGCGCAGTGAAGGGATCGCAGATCGAGACCCCGAGCCCCGACGAGACCATGCCGCACATGATCTCCGACAGCGTGGTCTCGACCCGCAGCACGCGGTGGACGTCGCTGCGGTGAAAGACCTGGTCGACGAGGTGCCGGCTTGAAGATCCCGCCGACAGCGAGATGAAGGTCTCGCCTTCGAAGTCGCGAGGCTTCAGCACTTCTTTTTCGGCCAGCCGATGTCCGGTCGGCAGTACCGCGACACGCGCTAGTGAAGGCAGCCGCAGGCTCGGCAGGCCGGAATGGGCGATCGGCACCTCGGCAAAGCCGATGTCGCATTGATTGTTCAGCACCCAGTCGACCACGATCGGCGAGATCACGCCGAAAAAGGCGAGGTTGAGGTTCGGCCGTTCTTTGAGAAAGTGTCCGGCGAGCCGCGGCAAATAGCCGTTCGACAGCGCCGGCAGCGCGGCGATCCGCAGCGAACCGGTGCGGCGGCCGCGGATCTCCTCGGCTGCCGCGGTAATGCGCTCAAGGCCGACAAAGGAGCGCTCGACTTCGGTGTAGAGAGCGGTTGCCGCGGCGGTTGGCACCAGCCCGGTGCCGCGCCGCTCGAACAACTCCATCTTGAGCAGTGCCTGGAAGTCGCGCAGCAGTCGGCTGACCGCCGGCTGGGTCACGGTCATCAGCGCTGCCGCCTCGGTCACGCTTCCCGTCAGCATCGTCGCCCGGAAGGCTTCGACCTGCCGCGAATTGATCCGCGCCACTCCCATCTCCAATTATAACATTCAGGCATGCAGAGGGTGCCATTATTCATTGGACGATGGAAGCCAGGGTTTGCGATCTTTTTCATCAGAGCTGGAGACAGCCCGCTTTTTCGGCAGTTGGAGGGCTTCAGGCTCTCTCGATCGCAGCAACGCCGCTGGGCAGGGGCCGGACACCCTGGTCGGACTGGATTGGCGCCGAACCGAATGCGGACGATTTCAGCCAGCGAGACTCGTCGGCACGTCACCTCATCCCGGTATTGGAGATCGGTCCATATGAAGACTCTCAGCCTTCTGACAGCGGTCAGCATCGCGGCGCTCGTCGCCGCCCCGTCGGTCGCCTCCGCCCAGCAAAAGACGCTCTACGTCGCCGGCTACGGCGGCTCGTTCGAGAAGACGATCCGCGACGAGGTGATCCCGATCTTCGAGAAGGGGAATGGCGTCAAGGTCGAATACGTCGCCGGCAACTCCACCGACACGCTGGCAAAACTCCAGGCGCAAAAAGGCAATCAGCAGATCGACGTTGCCATCGTCGACGACGGCCCGATGTATCAGGCGATTCAGCTCGGCTTCTGCGGTAAGCTCGAAGGTCTTCCCACTAATCTCTACGACACTGCCCGCTTCAAGGATGATCGCGCCGTGGCGATCGGCATCGTCGCGACCGGCCTGATGTACAACACCAAGGTGTTTGCGGAGAAGGGCTGGGCGCCGCCAACCTCCTGGAACGACCTGAAGGATACGAAATACGCCAAGCAGCTCGTTATCCCGCCGATCAACAATACCTACGGTTTAGAGGCGCTGGTGATGCTGTCGAAGATGAACGGCGGCGGCGAGTCCAATGTCGATTCCGGCTTCAAGATTTTCAAGAACGACATCAATCCGAACGTGCTGGCCTATGAGCCGTCGCCGGGCAAGATGACCGAGCTGTTCCAGTCCGGCCAGGCCGTGATCGCGGTGTGGGGCACCGGCCGCGTGCAGAGCTTTGCCAATACCGGCTTTCCGGTTGAATTCGTTTACCCGAAGGAAGGCGCGGCAACGCTGCTGACGACCGCCTGTCCCATCACCAAGCCCAACACCTCGCCGCTGGCTTCGAGCTTCATCAAGATGCTGCTCGACCCAAAAATCCAGCTCGTGTTGTTGAAAGACTACGGCTACGGCCCGGTGCTGAAATCGCTCGTGGTCCCGCCGGAGCTCGGCAAGATGGCGCCGATCGGCGACCGCGCGGCAAAACTCTACAATCCTGACTGGACGGTGATCAACGAGAAGCGCGAGGAGTGGACCAAGCGCTGGAATCGCGAGGTCGAGCGCTGATCGGTCACACCGGAGACAGTGCCATGGCCTATCTCGAGCTCGATCGGGTCGCCAAGCAGTTCGGTGCGCAGACTGTGGTCGACGATTTCAGTCTTGCGGTGGCGAAGGGGGAGTTCATCTCCTTCCTAGGCCCTTCCGGTTGCGGCAAGACCACGACCCTTCAGATGATCGCGGGTTTCCTCGATCCCACGCGCGGCGTAATCCGCCTGGAGGGCAAGGACCTCACGGCGGTCCATCCGGCCAAGCGCGGGCTGGGTATCGTATTCCAGAGCTACGCGCTGTTCCCGCACATGACCGCGGCGGAGAACGTCGCCTTTGGCCTCGAGATGCGAAAAGTGCCGCGCGCCGAGCGGGCCGAGCGCGTCCGCGCAACGCTCGCAATGGTTGGGCTTGCCGGCTATGAAGACCGCCATCCGCGCCGCATGTCCGGTGGCCAGCAGCAGCGCGTGGCGCTGGCGCGCGCGCTGGTGATCAAGCCGAGCGTGCTGCTGCTCGATGAGCCGCTGTCGAATCTGGATGCCAAGCTGCGCGAGGAGATGCAGATCGAGCTGCGCCAGATCCAGCGCACCATCGGCACCACCACGATCCTGGTCACCCACGACCAGAACGAGGCGATGTCGCTGTCCGACCGCATCGTGGTGATGAGCCAGGGCCGCATTGAGCAGATCGCGACGCCGCAGGAGACCTATGAGCGGCCGGCCTCGGCTTTCGTCTCGCAGTTTCTCGGCAAGACCAACGACTTTGCCGCGACGATCGATCGGACCAGCGCGCCGGCGCGATTGGTCGCCGGCGCGTGGAGCGCGCCGGCGCCTGCCGGGCTCAGTGGTCCCGTGACGGTCAGCATTCGCCCCGAAAGGATCGGGTTTGCCGATGCTGGCCTCACGGCAAAAATCGTCACCCGCATCTTCCAGGGCAATCACTGGCTGTTTCAGTGCGAGAGCGAATGCGGCCCGGCGATCGTGATCCGCCAGAATGACGGCCAGTCCCAGCCGGTCGAAGGCGAGGCCGTTCGCCTTGCCTGGCGTCCGGAGGACATGAGCGTGCGCGGAGCCTCCGCGTGAGCACGGCCGCCGAGGAACGCAGTGCGCGCGCCCCTTGGGTGCTGACGGCGCCCGCCTTGATGCTGTTCGTCGGCGTGCTGCTGATTCCGCTGGCGATGACGGTGATGCTGTCATTCCACGACTGGGGCCAGTACAAGGGCATCGAGCCCGTCTTCATCCTCAAGAACTGGCGCGAGATCGCGACCGATCCCTATTACGCCGAGATGTTTGGGCGAACCTTTCGCATCGCGATCCTGACCACGCTGCTCACCGCCGTGTTGGGTGCGCCCGAAGCCTACATCCTCAACCGCATGAGCGGACGCTGGAAGAGCTTTTTTCTTCTCATCATTCTCGGGCCGCTGCTGATCTCCGTCGTGGCGCGCACACTCGGATGGGCGCTGCTGTTCGGCGGCAATAACGGCCTCGTCAACAAGCTCCTGATGTCGTTCGGACTGATCCGCTCACCGATTCCGTTCATGTTCACCGAGACCGGCATGGTGGTCGCGCTGGCCCATGTGATGATGCCGTTCATGGTTCTGTCGGTGTGGGCGGCGCTGCAACGGCTCGATCCGCAGATCGAGAATGCCGCGCTGTCGCTCGGCGCGGGCCCCATGACCATCATCCGCCGCATCATCATGCCGCAGATCATGCCGGGCGTGCTGTCGGGCGCGATCATTGTGTTCTCGCTGTCGGCCAGCGCCTTCGCGACGCCGGCGATCATCGGCGGCCGCCGGCTCAAGGTCGCGGCGACGCTCGCTTATGACGAGTTTCTCAACACGCTGGATTGGCCGCTGGGCGCTGCCGTCGCCACGCTCTTGCTGGCAGCGCTGGTCCTGATCGTCGTCGGCAGCAATGCGCTGATCGAGCGGCGCTATGCCGAGGTGTTCCGATGAGGCGGAACGGACCGCTCGCGCTGGTCTTCCACGCCATCTTCGTCATCATCATGGTGGCGCCGATCCTGGTGGTCTGCCTCGTCGCCTTCACGCCGGAAGGCTATCTGTCGCTGCCGACCAACGGCTTCTCGCTGCGCTGGTTCAGGACGATCGCCAATTACCCAGAATTCATCCATGCCTTCTGGGTCAGCCTTGGTCTCGGCGCGCTGTCCTCGTTCGTGGCGCTGTTGTTCGCCGTGCCGGCGGCGCTGGCGATCGCGCGCTATCGTTTCCGCGGCCGCGATTCGCTCGCCGCGCTGTTCCTGTCGCCGCTGATGATTCCGCACGTCGTGCTCGGCATCGCCTTCCTGCGCTTCTTCACCTCGGCAGGGATGGGCGGAAGCTTTGCAGCACTGATCATCGCGCATGTCATCATCGTGTTTCCGTTCGCGCTGCGGCTGACGCTTGCGGCTGCGACCGGCATGGATCTATCGGTCGAGATGGCGGCGGTCTCGCTCGGCGCCGGCGGCTGGACGCTGTTCCGCCGCGTCACGCTGCCGCTGATCTTGCCCGGCGTCATCAGCGGCTGGGCGCTTGCCTTCATCCAGTCCTTCGACGATCTGACCATGACCGTGTTCCTCGCGGCTCCTGGCACCGAGACGCTGCCGGTGCGCATGTTCCTCTACATCCAGGACAACATCGATCCGCTGGTGACGTCGGTCTCGGCCTGCGTGATCGCAATCACCATGACCGCCCTCATTCTGCTCGACCGCTTTTATGGGCTCGACCGTGTGCTCGCCGGCAAGGGCGATACGGGACGATAGGAGAACTCATGTCAGGGGAATACGACGTCGCCGTGGTCGGCGGCGGATTGCTCGGCTCCGCCATTGCCTGGGGTCTCGGCCGGCTCGGCAAAAGCGTCGCCGTGCTCGACGAGGGCGACATCACCAAGCGCGCTTCGCGCGCTAATTTTGCGCTGGTCTGGGTGCAGAGCAAAGGGCTCGGCATGCCCGCCTATACGGTCTGGACAGTGCAAGCGTCGCAGGCCTGGGGACGGCTCGCATCGGAGCTGAAGCAGCAGACCGGCCTCGACGTCTCGCTCCAGCAGAACGGCGGCTTCCATCTCACCCTTGGCGAGGACGAATTTGGCCAGCGCGCCGAGCTCGTCAAGCGCATGCACAATCAGACGGGCGCTGCCGACTACAAGATGGAGATGTTGCCGGCCTCCGAGGTGAAGAAAGCGCTGCCGCTGATCGGGCCGGAAGTCTCCGGCGGCAGCTTTTGTCCGCTTGACGGCCACGTCAATTCGCTGCGCACGTTCCGTGCCTTCCACGCCGGTTTCAAGGCGTTCGGCATCGACTATCTTCCGGAGCGGCCGGTCTCAGCGATCAGCAAGAGCGGCAGCGAATTCCGCCTGAACACGCCGCAGGGCGAGGTTCGCGCCAGCAAGATCGTGCTTGCCGCCGGAAACGCCAACCAGACGCTGGCACCGATGGTCGGACTCTACGCACCGATGGGCCCAACCCGCGGCCAGATCGTGGTGACCGAGCGCACCATGCCGTTCCTGCCGCATCCGCTGACCACGATCCGCCAGACCGACGAGGGCACGGTGATGATCGGCGACAGCAAGGAGGACGAGTTAGATGATCGCGCGCTGAAGCATTCCGTCAGCGCCGTGATGGCGGATCGCGCGCAGCGCATGTTCCCGCATCTGGCGCGGCTCAACGTTATCAGGAGCTGGGCCGGCATCCGCGTCATGCCGCAGGACGGCTTTCCGATCTACGACCAGTCCGAGACCCATCCCGGCGCTTTCGTCGCCTGCTGCCATTCCGGCGTCACGCTCGCCTCCAACCATGCCTTCGAGATCGCGCGCATGGTCGCCCAGGGTGCGCTCGAGCCGGAGCTGGTCGGTGCATTCTCGGCCAGTCGCTTCGGTGACACGGGTGCCGCGAACAACAGCGGGTACTAGAGATTCTTAAGGAGCCCAGGGCATCCCCATGTTTAAACGATCCGAACAGGACAAGCGACCGCAGGTCGAGATTTTCGTCGACGGCGTCGCCGTCGCGGCGCGCCAGGGCGACACCGTCTCGGCTGCGCTATTGGCTTCCGGCTGCGACGCACGGCGTTCGACCGCGGTGAGCGGCGCACCGCGTCTGCCCTATTGCATGATGGGCGTGTGCTTCGACTGTCTCGTCACCATCGACGGCGTCGGCAATCGCCAGGGCTGCCTCGTGCCAGTCACCGAGGGCATGCAGATCGAAATCCAGAAGGGCAAGCGGGAGATCGGACGATGACTTTTGCTCCCAAGCGCGAAGATTACGACATGGTGGTGATCGGAGCCGGGCCCGCGGGGCTCGCTGCCGCGGCGACATCTGCCGAGGCCGGCCTGTCGACGCTGCTGCTCGATGAGAACATCGGCCCGGGCGGCCAAGTCTATCGCGCCATCGCTTCGACGCCCGTGATCGAGCGCAATCAGCTCGGCGCCGACTACTGGGTGGGCGCCGACCTCGTGCAGGCGCTGCGCGCGAGCAACGCAGAGATCATCCAGCGTGCCACGGTCTGGAGCCTCGACCGCAATCTCGAGATCGCGGTCTCCGTGGGCGGTGCTTCCGCCTTCGTCAAGGCGAGGCGAGTGATCGTCGCCACTGGCGCGCTGGAGCGGCCATTTCCGATTCCGGGCTGGACCCTCCCGGGGGTGATGACCGCGGGCGCGGCGCAGACCATGCTCAAATCATCGGCTTTGGTGCCGGATGGTCGCACGGTGATCGCGGGGCAGGGGCCACTGCTCTGGCTGCTCGCAGCGCAGATTTTACGCCTCGGCGGCCGCATCGACCGTATCCTCGACACCACCGAGCGCGGCAATTACTTCGCCGCGCTGCCTCACGCTTTCGCCTTCCTCACCTCGCCGTATTTCGCAAAGGGACTTGCGATGATGCGCGAGGTACGGGCCAAGGTGCAGGTCGTGTCGCGCGTCATTGAGCTCGCCGCTTCCGGTGACGGCCAGCTCGCGAGTGTGAGCTATGTGGCCGGTGGCAAGCGCGAGACCATCCCTGCGGACCTGCTGCTGGTGCATCAGGGCGTCGTGCCCAACGTCAATATGGCAATGGCGGCCGGCGTCGAGCATCGCTGGGACGATCTGCAATTGTGCTGGTCGCCGGTGCTCGATGTGAGCGGCAGTTCGTCGGTCGCCGGCATCGCCATCGCCGGCGACGGCGCCGGCATCGGCGGCGCGGGCGCGGCCGTGGTGCGCGGCCGGATCGCCGCGCGGGCGGCGGTGGAGGCACTGGCTCCTGCGGCCGCAGCGAAGCTGCCGCCGATGGCGGCGTTGCGGGCCGATCTAGTCAAGGCCGAGCGCGGACGCATCTTCCTCGACACTCTGTTCCGCCCCGCGCGGCAGTTCCGCATTCCCTCAGGCGACACCATCGTTTGCCGCTGCGAGGAGATCGCCGCGAAGGACATTGTCGATGCGGTCGCGATCGGCGCGACCGGACCGAACCAGCTCAAAGCCTATCGCCGCACCGGCATGGGCCCGTGCCAGGGCCGGCTCTGCGGCCTCACCGTTACCGAGCTGATGGCGCAGGCACGCGGTAAGACTCCGCAGGAAATTGGCTATTACCGGCTACGCGCACCGGTGAAGCCGATCACGCTCGCCGAGCTCGCCGCCGTTCCGAAGAGCGAGGCCGACGTCAAGGCGGTGGTGCGCGGATGACAACAAACGTGGATGCGATCGTCGTCGGCGGCGGCATCCACGGGTGCTCGACCGCGCTGCATCTGTGCCTCGCCGGCATGAAGCCGGTGCTGATCGAGAAGGACTATGCCGGCCGGCACGCCTCGGGCGTCAACGCCGGCGGCGTGCGCCAGCTCGCGCGGCACGTCCCGGAGATACCGCTGTCGATCCGCTCGATGGAGATCTGGGACAAGATTTCAGAGCTGGTCGATGACGATTGCAGCTTTGAAAGCTACGGCCAGGTCTTGGTCGCGGAGAACGAGGATGAGCTCGCCGCCTGCCGCGCGCGCGTGGCGGAGCTCCATGCGCTTGGCTTTGTCCATGAGGAGCTGATCGACGCGACCGAGCTGCGGCGGCTGGTGCCTGCCGTGGCTGACACCTGTCCCGGCGGCGTGGTCTCGCGCCGAGACGGCGCCGCCAACCCGGCGCAGACGACGACGGCGTTTCGCCGCAAGGCCGAGCAGCTCGGCGCCACCGTGTGCGAAGGCGCGGCCGCCACGAACATCCGGCATAGCGGCGGCCTCTGGCACGTGGATGTTGGCGACCGGAGCTACGCCGCGCCGGTCCTCGTCAATGCCGCCGGCGCCTGGGCCGGATCAATCGCGGCAGCGCTCGGCGAACCGGTGCCGGTCGAAACCGTTGCGCCGATGCTGATGATCACCTCGCGCGTGCCGCACTTCATCGACTCCGTCGTGATCCTGCGCGGGCGAAAACTCTCCTTCAAGCAATTCAAGAACGGCACAGTGCTGATCGGCGGCGGCCATCTGGCGACGCCCTATCAGGATCGCAACGAGACGGTGCTGGACTGGAAGAGCCTCGCGACCAGCGCCCGCACTGTGTTCGAGCTGTTTCCGGTGATGCGCGATGCGACGATCATGCGGGCCTGGGCCGGCATCGAGGCGAAGACCAAGGACGATCTTCCGGTGTTCGGGCCGAGTGCCCGCCACAAGGGCCTCTATCACCAGTTCGGCTTCTCGCTGCACGGCTTTCAGCTCGGCCCCGGCGCCGGCGCCGTGATGGCGGAGCTGATCGTCAATGGCGGCACCCAGACCCGGATCGGCGATCTCGGCATCGAGCGCTTCCATCCCTCCACGCTCTAGCAACAAGAGGACATCATGAGCATCACCCGCAGCATCCGCACGCCCATCATGCACCGCGCCGTCGAAGCAGGCGGCTTCGTTTTCATCGGCGGCACCATCGCCGACGACACCAGCGTTTCCATGGGCGAGCAGACCCGCAACATCCTCGGCAAGATCGCCGGCTATCTGAAGGAGGCGGGCACTGACAAGAGCCGTGTCGTTAGCACCTCGATCTTCGTCACGGATCTGTCCAAGAAAAAGGAGATGGATGCAGTCTGGACCGAATTTTTCGGCGACAACCTGCCGACGCGAGCCACCGTCGGCGTCGCCGATCTCGGCGGCGGCGCGCTGATCGAGGTGGTGGTCACCGCGCTCAAGGGCTGATCCAGTCAGTCCGACCTGGCGAACATCCCGACCAGGGCCTCGCGCAGCCAGCGTTGTGCGGGGACCGTGTCGTTGCGCTGGTGCCAGAACAGGCTGACGATGCGCGGCGGCGCCTGGAGCGGAAGCGGCATGGCGTGCAGGAGCGGCGCATGGCGGGACTGCGAGCGCAGATCGCGCGGCAGTACGGCGATGAGGTCGGACTGCCGCACGATCTCGTAGGCGGCGCTGTAATGATTGACGGTTGCGACCAGATTGCGCGACAGCCCGCGCGAGGCCAGAAAGAGGTCGTAAGACGGCAGCGTCTTTCCGGCGAGGCTCACATCGACATGGCGGGCGTTAAGGAAGGTGCGCGTGCTCAGCCGCTTCCTGGCGGTAAACGGATGGTCGCGCCGCATGAAGCAGGCATAGTCGACGGTCCACAGCGAGCGTGAGCGAATGGCGGCCGGCTGCTGCGCCTCGTTGACATAGACGCTCAACACGCAGTCGACCCGGTTGTCCTCGAGCTGATCGGCGATCTCCAGAATGGTGTTGGGCACGGTGTGAACACGTGCCTTCGGCGCCAGCTCGCCGAAATGGTTCAGCAGGTTCGGCATCACCAGCGAAGCCACATAGTCCGACATCGACAGGGTGAACTCGGTCTGCGCGCGGCCGGGATCGAACACCTGCTCGTCGAGCGCGCCGCGCACGCTTTCCAGCGCTTCGCCGATCGGCTGCCACAGCACCACGGCGCGCTGGGTGGGACGAATTCCGGTGCCTGATCTGACGAACAGCGGATCGCCGAGTGCGTCGCGCAGCCGCGCCAGCGCGTTGCTGACCGCCGGCTGCGTCATCGTCAGCGCGGTGGCGGCGCGGGTGACGCTGCCCTCGGTCATCAGCGCCTCGAAGACTTTCAGGAGGTTGAGGTCGAGCGCGCGGAACGACACGGCGAACATTCACCACAGTGATATGCTAGATCAAGATTATAAATTATGACGATAATGTCACTTTGTCTATGGTTCCCTGACCCGGCGTGCCGGGCCGTGGGAATCGAGGGGGACTTTTCATGTCGATGATATCGGCGCGCATCGAGCGCCTTCCGTTTGCACGCTTCCACACGCATCTGCTGCTGATGGGCGGGCTTGGCTACGCGTTCGACGCAATGGACGCGGCGGTGCTCGCCTTCATTCTGCCGGTGTTGCGCACCGCATGGAATCTCTCAAGCGTCCAGATCGGCGTGCTCGGCAGCAGCACCTATATCGGCTTCCTGTTCGGCGCGCTGCTCGCCGGCACGCTTGGCGACCTGATCGGCCGCCGCGCGGTTATGATGTCGGCGCTGGCGCTCTACTGCGCCGCGTCGATTGTCAGTGCGACCGTCGACACGTGGCCGTCCTTCTTCGCCGCCCGCGTCGTCGCCGGCATGGGCACCGGCGCGGAGAGCGCGATCATCGCGCCTTACCTGGCGGAGTTCGTTGCGCGGCGCTACCGCGGCAGTTTCACTGGCGCGCTGGCCGGCTTCTTCTCGTTCGGCTTCGTCGCAGCCGCCTTGCTCGGTTACTTCATCGTTCCCGCCTATGAGAACGGCTGGAGCATCGTGCTGGTCATCACGGCGGTGCCGGTCGTCATGCTGCTGTGGTGGCGCAGGGCCTTGCCGGAATCGCCGCGCTGGCTCGAGAGCCGCGGACGGGAGAAGGAAGCGGAAGCCATCCTGGACGGGATCGAGGCAGGCTTTGCGCGCGAGGGCCGTGTCCTGCCGCAGCCGGTCGTCGAAGCCATGGCACCCGTCGGGACTGCCGGAACGCTGCTCGCCAATTTCGCGGCGCTGCTGGCAGGCCGGCAGGCGCGCATCACCATCATGACCTGGATCATGTGGCTTGCGATCACCTTCAGCTATTATTCTTTCTTCGTCTGGATTCCCGGCCTTCTGGTCCAGAACGGCATGAGCATCACCAAGAGCTTTGCCTACTCGATCGCGATCTATTGCGCGCAGATTCCCGGCTATTTCAGCGCCGCCTGGTTCAACGAGCGCATCGGCCGGCAGGCGACGATTGCGTCCTACATGGTGCTCGGCGGCGTCAGCGCGCTCGGGCTCGCCTTCGCGCAGGGCGACCAGCACATCATGCTGGCAGGAATCTTGCTGTCCTTCTTCATGAACGGCACCTATGCGGGCGTCTATGCCTACACCGCCGAGGTGTTTCCGACGGCGGTCAGAACCACCGGCGCCGGGCTCGCCTCCGCGATCGGCCGCATCGGTGCGATCGTCTCGCCGATTCTGGTCGGCTACCTCTATCCCAATTTCGGCTTCGCCGGCGTGTTCGGCCTCACCACCAGCGTTCTGCTGTTGGGCGCGCTCACCGTGGTACTGATGGGGGTGCCGACGCGCGGCCGCTCGCTGGAAGAGATTGCGGCCGGTGAAGCCGCATGACCCGGACACGACATCGCGCCGATCCCTTGCTCTGCGCCGTTGCGGCCGCGCAGGGCAGTCCCGATCAGCCGGATGCGCTGTTCGCGGCGCTCGACGGCGCCCTGAAGGCGGCGATCGGGCACAAGCTGTTCACGATCCTGACCTATGACGACCACAGCGGCGAAGCGGCGCGGGTTTATTCCAATTTTCCAGGACCGTATCCTGCTGGTGGCCGCAAGCGCCTGGCGCCGGGCCCCTGGACCGAGGCTGTTCTCGACCGCGGCGAAGCCTATATCGGCCGCACACAGGACGATCTGCGCGCCGTGTTTTCCGATCACGAGCTGATCGCCTCGCTCGGCTGCGCCAGCGTGCTCAACATGCCCGTGCGCTGGCGCGACCGCACGCTGGGCTCGCTCAACCTGCTCCACGAAGCGGACTGGTACGGTGAGGACGACGTGGCCGCGTGTCTCCCGTTCGCCCAGCTCGCCTTGCCCGGGCTGCTCACACCGTCCTGACCAGACAGGAACCGCCATGTCCAGCATCCTTCTCAAGAACGCCGCTCTGCTCGATCCGCTCAAGCCGGACCTGCTGGAGGGATATCATGTCCTGGTCGAGGATCATCTGATCAAGGAGGTCTCTGACCGGCCGCTATCGGCCTCCGCCGACCGCACCATCGATCTGAACGGCAAGACGCTGATGCCCGGCCTGATCGATCTGCACGTGCATGCGATCGCCGTCGAGCTCAACCTGGCGCAGCAGGTGCACATGCCGAACGTGCTGGTGACGCTGCGCTCGACGCTGCTGCTCCGCGGCATGCTGCGGCGAGGCTTTACCACCGTCCGCGATGCTGGCGGCGCCGGCCACGCGCTAAAGCAAGCGATCGAGACCGGCCTGACCGATGGTCCGCGCCTGTTTGTCTCCGGCCGCGCGCTGAGCCAGACCGGCGGTCACGGCGACATGCGGGCGCGTTCGGATTACCTCGCCAGCGACGCGCCCTGTCCCTGCTGCGTGCGCGTCGGCGTGCTGGCGCGCGTCGCCGATGGTGTCGACGGCGTGCGAAAGGCCGCGCGCGAGGAGCTGCAGATGGGCGCCGACCAGATCAAGATCATGGCCTCGGGCGGCGTCGCTTCGCCGACCGATCCGGTCGGGGCCTTCGGCTACTCCGAGGACGAGATCCGCGCCATCGTCGAGGAGGCGCGCGGCCGCCAGACCTATGTGCTCGCTCACGCCTATACCGCCGCGGCCATCGAGCGGGCCGTCCGCTGCGGCGTGCGCACCATCGAGCACGGCAATCTCGTCGACGAGCCGACTGCGCGCCTGATGGCCGAGAAGGGCGCCTATGTGGTGCCGACACTCGTCACCTATGAGGCGCTGGCCAACGAGGGCGCCCAATACGGACTGCCGCCGGAAAGCGTCGTCAAGATCGCCGGCGTGCGCGACGCCGGCTTGCGCTCGCTCGAGATCTACCGCAAGGCCGGGGTGAAGATCGGTTTTGGCAGCGATCTGCTTGGACCATCCCAGCGCCTGCAGAGCGACGAATTCCGCATCCGCGCCGAAATTCTCGGCGCGCGCGAGACCATCGCCAGCGCGACCGTGATCGGGGCCGAGGTGCTCGGTATGGAGGGCAAGCTCGGCCGAATCGTGCCCGACGCTTTTGCGGATCTGCTGGTGATCGAGGGCAATCCGTTGCGTGACGTTGCGTGCCTGCTCGGTCAGGGCGAACGCATTCCGCTGGTGATGAAGGCGGGCAAGATCCAGTTCGACAGGCTGGCCGCGTAGCGGCGTGGCGCGCCACGTCAGATTGCGGCTTGATCTCGTGCTTCGGCAGGATTAATTAGCAGCTCTCAATCAGGACATTCGCAGCAATGGATATCACCCCGACTGCAAAGCCAATCCGCCTTGCTCACGGGGAATTCCATGCCTGCTTCGATCATCCTGTCACGCCTTTCGCTGTCCACGCCTGACGGCCGCTCTCTCCTTTCCGACATCGACCTGACATTCGGCGCCGCGTCTCAATCCAAGGGCGGGTGCAAATGAGTGCCACGCCGCTCTGGCTCGCTTCATGTTTCGCGCCAATGCGGCCTCGCAAACTGTCGCGCGCCTAAGTGGCGGGCAAGTGTTTCGTGCAGCTCTCGCCTGTGTGCTTGGCGGGCCGACGCCACCATCGCTGCTGATCCTGGATGAGCCGACCAATCATCTGGACATCGAATCCATCGAAGCCGTCGAAGCCGGACTGAGAGCCTACGACGGCGCCCTGCTCGTCGTCAGTCATGATGAGGCGTTCCTGCAGGCCATAGGGATTGCGCGCCGGCTCGATCTTGCCGCCCACGATTGTCCGGCCGGGTAGAACAATGGTGCCGGCCGGGAGCAGATGATCTTTGGCGGCGCACTAGGCAAATCATCCGTTGTCAGCGACGCATGCGCTGGCCAAGGAGCTGCGCGGCCGCAATATCACCGTGAACGCGGTGGCGCAGGGACCGACCGCAACAAAGTTCTTTCCGGATGGCAAGACGAAGGAGGTGATCGATCACCTCGCCAGGCTCGCGCCGCTGGAGCGGCTCGGTCAGCCTGAAGACGTTGCTGCCACGGTTTCGTTTTCTCGTCGGATCGGACGGCGGATGGATCAACGGCCAGGTGCTGCGCGCCAATGGCGGGATCATCTGATCCCGCCTCACAATCCGGACATGGTTGCGATTGTTCAAAAGCCCGACGCCCTGCCCCTCAGCGCGCCGGGCGGAAAGATTGAATATCAATCCGTGATCCCAATGCCACCAGTTGTGACTTGTGGCGTACTGATTTTCTACTCCGGGAAACTACCGCAACGGAACTGGGGATAGGCGCGGCCTCACGCGCGGCCGCCCGGTTCCAAGGCCTCGCCCATCTCGAACGGATGGGCCATGGCCTCATGCAGCGCGTTGCGGTCGAGCTCGCCTTCGGAGATGCTGATCACGACACAGGCGACGCCGTTGCCGATCAGATTGGTCAGTGCGCGGCATTCGCTCATGAACTTGTCGATGCCGACCAGGATCGCGATCGACTGGATCGGAATATCAGGCACGATCGACAGCGTGGCGGCAAGCGTGATGAAGCCGGCGCCGGTGACGCCCGAGGCGCCCTTCGAGGTGATCATGGCGATGCCGAGAATACCGAGCTCCTGCCAGATCGTCAGATGGGTGTTGGTCGCCTGCGCCAGAAACAGCGTCGCCAGCGTCATGTAGATGTTGGTGCCGTCGAGATTGAAGCTGTAGCCGGTCGGGATCACGAGGCCGACCACCGAGCGCGAGGCGCCGAGATGCTCCATCTCCTCGATCATCTGCGGCAGCACCGTCTCCGACGACGAGGTGCCGAGCACGATCAGCAGCTCGTCCTTGATGTAGGCGATGAAACGCAGGATCGAGAAGCCGGCGAGCCGCGCGATCGAACCGAGCACGATCAGCACGAATAGCATGCTGGTCAGGTAGAACGTGCCGATCAGCGCGGCGAGGTTGCGCAGCGAGCTGAGGCCGTAGGCTCCGACGGTGAACGCCATCGCCCCGAAGGCGCCGATCGGAGCGACGCGCACGATGATGCGAATGATGCCGAAGAACATCTTTGCCGCCTTGTCGACGGCGTCCGCGATCGGCTCGCCGGCCTTGCCGAGAAAGGCGATGGCGAAACCCGACAGGATCGAGATCAGGAGCACCTGAAGCAGATCGCCGTGCGCGATCGCGCCCAGATAGCTGTCGGGAATGATCGCCATCAGATGGGCGACGATGCCCTCTTCCTTGGCCTTGGTGACGTAGGTCGCCACCGACTTCGGATCGATCGTGGCCGGATCGATGTTGAAGCCGTGCCCGGGCTGGAGCACTTCGCCGACGAGCAGGCCGACCGCGAGCGCCACCGTCGAGACCGTCTCGAAATAGATCAGCGACTTCAGCCCGACCCGGCCGACGCGCTTGAGGTCGCCCATCGATGAGATACCGTGCACCACGGTGCAGAAGATCACCGGCGCGATCATCATCTTGATCAGCGCGATGAAGCCGTCGCCGAGCGGCTTCAGCGGCCTTGCCGAGATCGGGATAGGAATAGCCGATGAGCACACCGAACGCGATTGCGATCAGGACCTGGATGTAGAGGATCTTGTACCAGGGCTGATGCCGGCGATGGATAGCTGGCTGGATCGCGACTTGTGTCATAGAGTGTGCCCCGGAACATATTGATCTTGCTTGATTTGCATCATGTGATGGCCGCCGCAGAAGCGACAATCACATTTTTGTCGGATCGCACGAAGATCAATCGCTGCTGCGCAACTCGGGGGGAACATGTCGATCGCAACGGGCTCCGAAGAGCAAGCGCAAGGCTATTTTCCAAATTGGAAACTGAAAACCTCCGGCGTGATCATGCCCGACGAGCGGTTGCCGCTGGGACAGACGATCGTCGCGGGCCTCCAGCACGGCGTCGCGATGTCGGGCGGAACCATCATCGCGCCGCTGCTGATGGGGTTCGATCCCAATGTTGCGCTGTTATTCTCCGGCATCGGCACCCTGATCTTCTTCGTGGTCGTGGCCGGACGTGTGCCGAGCTATCTCGGTTCGAGCTTCGCCTTCATCGCCGTCGTCATCGCCGCCACCGGCTATGCCGGTCACGGGCCGAACCCGAACCTGTCGGTTGCGCTCGGCGGCATTATCGCGGCCGGTGTGCTGTACGGACTGATCGCGCTGATCGTGATGTGGTCGGGCGTAGGTTGGATCGAGCGATTAATGCCGCCGGTCGTGACTGGCGCCGTGGTTGCCGCCATCGGCCTCAACCTCGCGCCGGTCGCCGTGAAGTCGGTGAGCGGCAGCACGTTCGATACCTGGATCGGGCTGTTGACCGTTCTGATCATCGGTGTGGTCGCGGTGGCCGCTCCCGGGCTTTGGCGGCGCCTGCCGATCATCCTGGGCGCGGTCGCCGGTTATGTCACATACTTTCTGCTCGCCAATGGCGTCGGTTTGGGCAAGCCGATCGACTTCGCGCAACTCTCGGCCGCGCCATGGATCGGCCTGCCGAACTTCACCACGCCGAGCTTTCAGGCCGATGCGATCGTCCTGATTGCTCCGGTCGCGATCATCCTCGTCGCAGAGAACCTCGGCCACATCAAGGCCATCGGTGCGATGACGGGGCGGAGTCTCGATGGCTTCCTCGGACGCGCGTTCCTCGGCGACAGTTTTGCGACGATTGTGTCGGCCTGCGGCGGCGGCACCGGCGTCACCACTTATGCCGAGAACATCGGAGTCATGGCGGCGACGAAAGTCTATTCGACGCTGCTGTTTGCCGTCGCAGCCCTGGTGTCGATCCTGCTCGGCTTCTCGCCGAAATTCGGCGCGCTCATCCTTTCGATTCCGGGGCCCGTCATCGGCGGACTCTCGATCGTGCTGTTCGGTCTGATCGCCGCCATGGCGGGGCGGATCTGGGTCGAGAACAAAGTGGACTTCGCAAATGCCGCCAACCTGATCACCGTCGCCGTGGCGCTGACTGCCGGCGCCGGCGACCTCACGCTCAAATTCGGCGCGTTCACGATTGGCGGGATCGGCACCGCAACCTTCGGCGCCATCTTCCTCTACCAGATCCTGACCTCGGCGCTCGCGCGCCGCGCGGAGTGAATCCCAGGGATGCGCCCAGGGGATGGAACAAAACCCGCCTTTCGTCGATGATGAGTCACTCCGGAGAACAACCATGCCGCAAACCGATCGCTCGACCCAGTTTCCCTCGCGCCTTCTCGGGCAATATGCGCTCGTGACCGGTGCGTCCCAAGGCATCGGGCGCGCCGTCGCCATCCGCCTCGCCCAGGAAGGCGCGACGGTTGCCATCAACTATTTCGGTCATCCCGAGAAGGCCGAGGAGACGCTCGCGCTCGCGCGCACCGCATCGAGTGATCGCGGCCACGGCAGGCTTGATCATGTCATCATCAAGGCCGACGTCGGCAACGAGCAGGAAATCGCCGCGATGTTCGAGGCAGTCCTGGCACGCTGGAAGCGGCTCGACTGTCTCGTCAACAATGCCGGATTCCAGCGGGAATCGCGGAGCGAGGCGCTCGACGTCGAAACCTATCGCCGCATCATCGACGTCAATCTGAACGGCTCCGTGATCTGCGCGCAGAAGGCGTTGTCGCATTTCGTCGCTCGCGGCGGAGGCGGCAGCATCATCAACTGCTCGAGCGTGCACCAGATGATACCGAAGCCCGGCTATCTCGCCTATTCGATCAGCAAGGGTGGCATGGCCAATCTGACGCGCACGCTGGCACTCGAATTCGCCGGCCGCGGCATCCGTGTCAACGCGGTCGGGCCGGGCGCAATCGATACGCCGATCAACGCGGCCTGGACCGGCGATCCCGAGAAGCGCGGCAACGTCGCAAGCCACATTCCGCTCGGTCGCGTCGGAACGCCGGAAGAGATCGCCGCCGTCTTCGCCTTCCTCGCCTCGGATGACGCGAGCTACATCACCGGGCAGACCATCTATGCCTGCGGAGGCCTGACGCTGTTTCCCGAATTCCGCGAGAACTGGGCGAGCTAACCGCGGTTGCGTCTGCCATCTGGCAAAACCGGGCGGCTCAGACTACATCTGCGCCATGACAAATGCTCCGCTGGCAAACCGTCCGCTCGAAGATTTCGTCGGCCGGCACGAACGTCTGTTCGTGCTAACTGGCGCCGGCTGTAGCACGAATTCGGGCATTCCCGACTATCGCGACAGTCACGGCAACTGGAAGCGGACCCAGCCGGTCAATTTCCAGGCCTTCATGTCGGACGAGCATACCCGCCGGCGCTATTGGGCCCGCAGCTTGATCGGATGGCGGCGGTTCGGCCAGGCGAGGCCGAACGATGCCCATCACGCGCTCGCCCGGCTCGAGGCCAGCGGGCGGTGCGAGATGCTGCTGACCCAGAACGTCGACCGGCTGCATCAATCCGCCGGCCACCGGCAGGTGATCGATCTGCACGGCCGGCTCGATCTGGTCCGCTGCATGGGGTGCGGCCGCAAGACGCGGCGCAACGAATTCCAGGATGCGCTTGGCCGCGCCAATGCGGACTGGCTGACGCTGGATGCCGCGGATGCGCCCGACGGTGACGCCGATCTCGATCACGCGGATTTCTCTTCGTTCAATGTGCCGGCTTGCGACTCTTGCGGCGGCACTCTGAAGCCCGACGTCGTGTTCTTCGGTGAGAACGTGCCGCGCGACATCGTCGCGACCGCGCAGGATCACCTGGAGCAGGCCGACGCCATGCTCGTCGTCGGCTCCTCGCTGATGGTCTATTCCGGCTTTCGCTTCGTGCAGACGGCCGCGCGCCGGCAAATCCCGATCGCGGCGGTCAATCTGGGACGCACCCGCGCCGACGATCTGCTCGCGCTCAAGGTCGAGGAGCGCTGCGAAGCGGCGCTTGCATTCCTGCTCTGAGCGCGGCGAGGCGAACACGCCTTGCCTATTGCATGGGTGCCAAGCAGAATGGCGATGCAGCGCTGCCGGCGTTGTTGCTGGCATGGAAATTGCTGTCATTTTTTCACCCAGTCTTGACGATCAGCACGGAGAATTTTGGAATGGTTGAGGGAGCCGAAGTGCGGCTTGCCGTCGATATCGGTGGCACGTTCACGGATATCGTGCTGGACGTAGGTTTGGATCGCAAAACGCGCAAGGTGCTGACGACGCCGGCGCGCCCCGAGGAAGCGGTGCTGGACGGGATGCGTCTCATTCTCGCCGATGCACGCGCGCGTATCAGCGATATCGACGTCTTCATTCACGGCACCACGCTCGCAACCAACGCCATCATCGAACGGCGCGGCGCCAAGACCGCTCTGGTCGCGACCGAAGGCTTCCGCGACGTGCTCGATATCGGCACCGAGAGCCGCTACGATCAATACGATCTGTCCATCGACAAGCCGAAGCCGCTGGCGCCGCGCAGCCTTCGCTTCACCGTGCCCGAGCGCATCGACGCCCACGGCGCCGTTCGCCTCCCGCTCGACGAGATGGCAGTGCTCGCGCTCGCGCCGAAATTGCGCGCGCTGAACGTCGAGAGCGTCGCGATCGCCTTCCTGCATTCCTACGCCAATCCCGAGCATGAGCGCCGCGCGGCTGCGATCCTGCAGGAGGAAATGCCCGGCGTCTCGGTGACGGTGTCGTCCGCCGTGTGTCCGGAGATCCGTGAATATGAGCGCACCTCCACCGCAGTGGCCAACGCCTATGTGCAACCCCTGATCGACGGCTATCTTGCGCGCATGGCGGACGCATTGCTGGTCGAACAGTTCCGCGGCGCGATTTACCTTGTCACCTCGGGCGGCGGCGTGACCTCGATCGAGACGGCGCGGCGCTTTCCGGTGCGCCTGGTCGAATCCGGGCCTGCCGGGGGCGCCATCTTTGCAGCGCAAATCGCCGCGCGTCTTGGCGAGAGCAGGGTGCTCTCGTTCGACATGGGCGGCACCACGGCAAAAATCTGCCTGATCGAGAAATACCAACCCGAGACCTCGCGCGTGTTCGAGGTCGATCGCGCCGCACGCTTCCTCAAAGGCTCCGGCCTGCCGGTGCGCATTCCCGTGATCGAGATGGTCGAGATCGGCGCCGGCGGAGGTTCGATCGCCCATGTCGACGCCATGAAGCGCGTCACCGTCGGTCCAGAGAGCGCCTCGTCGGAGCCGGGACCCGCCTGCTACGGCCGCGGTGGCCAGCGGCCGGCCGTGACCGACGCGGATGTCGCGCTCGGCCTGATCGATCCCGACGCCTTTGCGGGCGGCACGATCAGGCTCAGCCCGGAGCTGTCGAAGCAGGCGCTGCTGCGTGCCGTCGGCGAGCCGCTGGGGCTGTCGGCGGAAACCGCGGCCTATGCCGTGCACGAGGTCGTCTGCGAGAACATGGCGAGCGCGGCGCGCGTGCATGCGGTCGAGCGCGGCGCTGTGGTTGGCCAGCACACGCTGATCGCCTTCGGGGGCGCTGCACCGCTGCATGCGGCACGCGTCGCCGAGAAGATCGGCGTTTCCCGGGTGATCGTACCGTCGAACGCCGGTGTCGGCTCGGCCGTCGGCTTTCTTGCGGCCCCGATCGCCTATGAGCTGGTGCGCAGCCGCCACGTCCGGCTCGACGATTTCGACACGGAGGCGGTCTCCGACCTCTTGCAGGAGATGGCGACCGAAGCGCGCGCGCTGGTCGAGCCGGGTGCCGCCGGTGCGCCGGTGCGCGAGCGGCGTGCCGCTTTCATGCGCTATGTCGGCCAGGGCCATGAGATCTCGGTCGCGTTGCCGAACCGGCGGCTGGCGACCGCCGATCTCGCCGGCCTGCGCCAACAGTTCGAGTCTGACTATGCGGCGATGTTCGAACGGTCGATCCCGGGCGCCGCGATCGAGGTGTTGAGCTGGTCGGTCCTCGCCACCACCGAGGCGCGCAATCCACCGCGCGTCGCCGATGTGGCACGTATGCCCGCAGGCAAGGCGTCCGGCAGCCGAAGATTCTTCGACGGCCGGGCCGGGGAGGTGATCGAGATTCCGCTTTATCGCCGCGAGGACATGGCGCCGGGTGCGACCATCGCGGGCCCGGCGGTGATCGCGGAGGACGAAACCTCGACCTTCGTCTCCACCAGTTTTGACGCCCATATCGACGGTGCCGGCAGCATCGTCATGGAACGGAAGGCGGCGTAACCATGAGCAAGCCAAGCGGCGCGAGCCTGATCGATCTCCAGATCATGTGGCACCGGCTGATCGCCGTGGTCGAGGAGCAGGCGCAGGTGCTTTTGCGCACGGCCTTCAGCCCGATCGTGCGCGAATGCGGCGATCTATCGGCCGGCGTGTTCGACCTCAAGGGCCGGATGCTGGCGCAGGCGGTGACAGGCACGCCGGGCCACGTCAACTCGATGGCGGAATCAGTCAAGCACTTCATCGCGCATTTTCCGATTGAGACGATGAAGGGGGGCGACGCCTACATCACCAACGATCCCTGGATGGGCACCGGCCATCTTAACGACTTCGTCGTCACGACGCCCTGCTTCAAGGACGGCAAGCCGGTCGCGCTGTTCTCCTGCACCAGCCATCTCATGGACATCGGCGGCATCGGCTTCGGACCTGATGCCACCGACGTGTTCATGGAGGGGCTCTACATCCCGATGCTGAAGCTGATCGACCAGGGCGTCGTCAACGAGACGCTGATGGCGATGATCCGCACCAACACCAGGCTGCCGATCGACACCGAAGGCGACACCTATTCGCTCGCGGGCTGCAACGACGTCGGCTGCGAGCGACTGGTCGAGATGATGACCGAGTTCGGCATCGACACGCTCGACGAACTCGGTGACTACATCTGCGGCCGGTCGCGCGAGGCTGTGCTCGCCGAGATCGCAAAACTGCCGAAGGGAAGCTGGCGCAACACCATGGTCGTCGACGGCTATGATGCGCCGGTGACGCTGGCCGCGACGCTGACGATTTCGGACGCGGGCATCCACGTCGATTTCGACGGCACCTCGCCGGCCTCGAAGTTCGGCATCAACGTGCCCTTGTCCTACACCACAGCCTACACCGTGTTCGGCCTCGGCTGCGTCGTCGCCTCGCAGATTCCGAACAATGCCGGTTCGCTCTCGCCGCTGACGGTGTCGGCTCCCCCTGGCGCGATCCTCAACGCGCCGAAGCCCGCGCCGGTCGCCTCGCGGCACATCATCGGCCAGATGCTGCCCGACGTCGTGTTCGGCTGCCTGCGCCAGATCATCCCCGAGGACGTGCCGGCGGAAGGCACCTCCTGCCTGTGGAATCTCAACGTGCGTGGACAGACCCGTTCTGGCGCCGGCGGCAATTACGGGTTCTCGATGGCGGTGACCAGCAATGGCGGCACCGGCGCGCGCTTTGCGAAGGACGGGCTGTCGGCCACCGCCTATCCCAGTGGCGTGCGCGGCACACCGGTCGAGATCGCGGAGACGCAGACGCCGCTGATCTTCTGGCGCAAGGAGCTGCGTCCGGATTCCGGCGGGGCAGGGCGCACCCGCGGCGGCCTCGGCCAGATCATCGAGGTCGGCAGCGGCGTCGATGCTCCGTTCGACATCCTGGCCGCATTCGACCGCATCGAGCATCCGCCGCGCGGCCGCGACGGCGGCTGTGACGGCGAGGCCGGCTATGTCGGCCTCAAGTCCGGAAAGAAGCTGCGCGGCAAGGGCTTTCAGCAGGTGCCGCCGGATGACAGGCTGGTGGTACTGACGCCCGGCGGTGCCGGCATCGGTGATCCCCGGCACCGCGCGCCGACGGCGGTCAATGACGACGTCGAGAGCGGCCTGGTGTCCTCGGACAATGCAGTTGCGATTTACGGGCACGCGCGGTGACGAGCCGGCGTCGTGCGTGGATAACGAACGGAGAGACGGAATGATCACGCGACGGAGCTTCACCGCGGGCGCAGCGACGCTGCTCGCCGCCGGCCATATCTCGACCCGCGCGCGGGCTGCGGCGGTGAGCTGGGACATGTCGACGGTCTGGCCCGACGGCAATTTCCACACCCAGAACGCTTTCGCTTTTGCTGAGGAAGTGAAGAAGCAGACCGGCGGCGGCGTCGCCATCACCGTGAAGGCCGGCGGCCAGCTCGGCTTCAAGGGACCCGAGCACCTGCGCGCAGTGCGCGACGGCCTGGTGCCGCTCGCCGACGTCCTCAACATCCAGCAGGTTGGCGACGAGCCTTTCATGGGCGTCGAGAGCATCCCGTTCCTTTGCAGCTCGATGGACGAATTGAAGGTGCTGCACAAATATGTGCGGCCCGAATACGAGAAAGTCGCCGCGCGCAACAATCAGAAGATCCTCTACATCGTGCCGTGGCCGACGCAGTATCTGCACCTCAAGGTGAAGATCGCCGATGTCGACGGGTTGAAGAACATCAAGATCCGCGTGCCCGACAAGAATGCCGTCGACATGCTGGCGGTGGTCGGCATGGCACCGGTGATGATCCCCTGGGGCGAGACCATTCCCGCGCTGGCCTCCGGCGCGGTCTCAGGCGTCTCAACTTCGGCGGTGTCGGGCGTGGACGGCAAATTCTGGGAATTCTTGAAATTCATCTACCCGACCAATCACGTCTGGTCGTCGCAGATGCTTACCGTCAATCTCGACTCTTGGAAGGCGCTCTCGGGCGATCAGCAGCAATTGGTTTCCGGCATTGCCGCGAAGATGGAGCCGGCATTCTGGGCAAACTCGCTCAAGGCCGACGTCGACAGCCTCAACCGCCTGAAGGAGGGCGGCATGGAGGTGGTGCCGGTCTCGGATGCGATGATGACCGACATCCGCAACAAGACCGCGCCGCAGCTCGACGCTTTCCTCAAGCGCGCGCCGGCGGCAGACAAGCCGGTGCGGGCCTATCTCGCCGAAATGAAGCGCTGAGGTGATGGCGAGCGTCGTGCCTCCAGCTCCACAAAGCCTGAACGCAGCGGCACCGGCGCCGCTGCGTCTCCTACTCGACGGCATCGACCGGCTCGGCCGGCTCGACGGCTGGATCGGGGGCGGCTGCTTGCTCACGCTAACGTTGTTGATGCTGTGCGAGGTCGCAACCCGCTTCCTTTCGAACTTCCTGTGGTTCTTTCCGCCGACGATCTCGATCGCCTGGGAATACTCCTCCTACCTGATGGCAGCATCGTTCACCTTCGGCGCGGCGATGACGCTGCGCGTCGGCGGCCACATCCGGGTCGTGCTGCTGTTGAAGAACGTGCCGCCGCCGGTGCAGCGTGCGATGGAAGTACTTTCGGCGGCGGCTGGTTTCGCCTTCATGGCTTTCCTGACCTCGGCCATGGCAAAATTCGCCTTCGGCGCGTTCGTCCGCGGCCAGGTGTCGACCTCGAGCGACACCCCGCTGTGGTTTCCGCAAGCGGTCGTCACGTTCGGGATGCTGCTGCTCACGCTCCAGTTCCTGGCGCGCGCGATCCAGGCGGTGCTCGGCCTGCCGCTGGAGGATCACCGCATGAAGGCCTCTCCCGTCGAATGACCGCGCTCGCGCCTGCTACCGGATACCGGATTTCATGACCATCGAAGTCGTCAGCCTGTTCGTGATCCTGTTCGCGCTGCTGGCGGGAGGCGTGTGGATCGGCCTGACGCTGGCGCTCACCGCGACGCTGCTGCTGGCAATGTTCCGCTCGATCCCGCTCGACAAGCTGCTGCCGCAATACGCCTGGAATATCCTGACCACGCAGGAGCTGCTGGCGCTGCCGTTGTTCATCCTGATGGGCGAACTGTTGTTCCGCACGCGGCTGTCGCGCTCGCTGTTCCAGGGGCTGGCGCCATGGGCCGGGCTTCTGCCGGGCCGGCTTCTGCATGTGAACGTGATCGGCTGCACCATCTTCGCGGCGATCTCGGGCTCCTCGGCGGCGACTACGCAGGTGATCGGCCGCATGTCGCTCAACGAACTCGTGCGCCGCGGCTATTCGCGCGACATCGCGATCGGCTCGCTTGCAGGCGCCGGCACGCTCGGCTTCCTGATTCCCCCGTCTAACATCATGATCATCTACGGCGTGCTCGGCGACGTTTCGATCCTGAAGCTCTTCACGGCAGGTGTGCTGCCCGGCCTGTTGCTGGCCGCCACCTTCATGGGCTGGGTGATGCTGCACACGACGCTCGACGGCACGCTGGTGCCGGAGACCGAGGCGAAGCTGTCGCAGGTGCCATGGCGCGAACGCTTCGCCGCACTGAAGGACCTCGCGCCGGCGCTGTTCCTGATCGCCTGTGTGCTCGGCTCGATGTATGGCGGGCTTGCGACGCCGTCGGAAGCCGCCGCCGTCGGCGTGCTCGGCGCGGCGCTGGTCGCCTGGGCACAAGGCGCGATGTCGCAGCAGGTGATCCGCGACGTGCTGATCGGCTCGGTCGTCACCTGCTCGATGATCGCGCTGATCGTGCTCGGCGCCTCGATCCTAGGCAACGCGGCCGCTTTCCTCGGCATTCCGCAGGCGGTCGCCGCCTTCGTGAAGGGGCTCGGCCTGTCGCCCTTCATGCTGATCGTCGCGCTGATCGTCTTCTATTTGATCCTCGGCTGCTTCCTCGACGGCTTCTCGATGATCGTGATGACACTGCCGATCGTGTTGCCGATCGTGAAGGGAGCGGGCTTCGACGAGATCTGGTTCGGCATCTTCCTCGTGCTCGCGGTCGAGATGGCGCAGATCACCCCGCCGGTCGGCTTCAACCTGTTCGTGATCCAGGGCCTGACCGACGACGGGCTCGGCTACATCGCGCGCGTGACGATGCCGTATCTCCTCATCATGATCGGCTTCGTTCTGCTGCTGACGCTCTGGCCCGGCATCGTCACGATCCTGCCGCGGCTGCTATACGGATAAACCTGCGCCACCTTGGTGAGGTCGGGAGAAGAGGGCAATACACACCGAGTTTGCCGGCCGCCGTGATGTCGAAGGTGCAGAAAGTTCTTTATTTGGACATGCCCCGCACTGCGAGGGAACGTTGGATGGCGCGTCGGCATTGAGAAGCGTCGGCACTCCAGCCGGCTCATGATGGAGGAGATCAATTCATGAGGAAGCTTCTTCTGTCGGCGGCGGTCAGCGCCGCAATGTTAGCTGGCGGCACATTCGCAAACGCGCAAGGAACTTCGACGGGTGGGTCGAGCGGTCACGATCTCAAGCAATGCTGGGACGTGAGCAGTAAGGTGGTCCGCGACATGAGTGGCACCACTGCAACTGGACCGTCTGGAAATACTACGGTTGGTTCAACAACATCGCCGGGAGCAAGCTCTGGCACTACTACTTCTTCTTCTACTGCTCCTTCTTCCGCTACCAGCGCCAACGCCAATGCTTCGGCACGCCCCGCCGGAATGCCAGACTGCTAGCCTTCCGTTCACGGCGAGTTACAGACCACGACGCTGACTCCCCCCGCTTTACGGGGGTTTTCTTTTGTCTACCGGCCAGCCAATGCCGCAGTTGATGGCGCCGTACTGCGGCAAGCCACCAGTCGCTCCTTTGAATGTGGTTCGCTAAAGGCAAAGGTAAGCTGGCCTGTCGTTCCACGACGGCTATCGCATGCGCATCGCCATTGCACTCCATGTGATCCGGCGTACTCTAACTGCCGAGGAGGCAATAGCAGCCCCGTCCAACAAACGTAGCTTCGTAGCTTCTTTGGCGATCTTCGCTGGAGAGATCGAAACTTGCTGGGAGCCCGTACAGGGAGAAACCGACGGGTACTGAACGTAATCGCACCACGCAGTCGGCCTTTGAAAAGATGCAGTCGAATAATTGCAAAAGTGGGAGGACGTGCACATGAAAAAGCGGTGGCGAAATTCAGGTCTTCTTGTTATCGGCGCGATGCTGATCGCGTCGTCAGCCCTGGCTCAATCGGTGGATACTGCGCGGATCGAGACCGCCGGTCAGAACGATTGGCTGACCTATCACGGTTCATACAAGTCCTATCACTACAGCCCGCTCGCGCAGATCAATGCAAGCAATGTCGGCAATCTGAGCGTCGCCTGGATGCATATTCCTGGACGCTCCACCCGTGGCCTGCAATCAATGCCGCTCGTGGCTGATGGCGTGCTCTACTACACCGGTTCTTACAGCCGGGTTTTTGCGCTGAACGGCGCGACGGGCGAGGTGATCTGGTCCCATTTTCCGGAACTGGACGAGGTGCTGATCGCCCGCCAGACCCATTCTCCCTACAACCGCGGCGTGGCGCTCGGCGAGGGCAAGGTCTTTGTCGGCACCATGGATGGCAGGCTTCTCGGTCTGGATATGAAGTCGGGGAAGGTCCTCTGGGAAACCAGGCTGATCGACTCGCAGAAGCTCACGGTCGGTTTCACCGGTGCGCCGCTTTACGCGAAGGGTACGGTGATCATCGGAGCGCAAGGTGGTGAATGGCCGGGTCGCGGCCCGATCTTCGCCGTGGATGCCACGACTGGAAAGAAGAAGTGGGAGTTCCTGACGGTTGCAGGCACCGACGAGGCCATGAAGACGTGGGGAAGCGACTCCTGGCGCACGGGCGGCGGCGGCGGCTGGATGCCGGGCACTTACGACTCCGAGACCAACACCATCCTGTGGGGCACCGCAAATCCGGCGCCGCTCTACGATTGGTCGGGCGCCGACTACAAGACGCAAGGTGCGCGTCCCGGCGACAATCTCTATACGAGTTCAGTGATCGGTCTCGACATCGATACCGGAAAGCTGAAATTCTATCATCAGGAGTTACCGCACGACGCCTGGGACTTCGACAGCGCCGTCGGCGAATTTGTGATGTTGGAACGTGACGGCCAAAAGTTCGTGGTCCATCCGAACAAGGGCGGTTTCGTCTTCGTCTACGACCGCAATCTCGCCGTGAAGAATGTCTGGCGGCTCGTTGAGAATATCAATTTCGTCAAGGATATTGACAAGACGGGCGCTCTGATCGGCCGCCGCGACTTCACCGCGGGGAAAGTCACCGAACCGCCGCTGTGCCCATTCATTGGTGGCGGCGTCAGCTGGAACGCGGGCTCGTACAATCCGAAGACGGGCCTCTACTACAAGATCGGCCAGGAATGGTGCATGACGCTCGACGTCCAGAAGACGACGCCGGTCACCACGCCCCAGGTCCAGCTCAACATCGGCGCCGATTTCAAGATGGCCCCCCCTCCGGGCGGCGAGATTTATGGACATCTCGATGCGCGCGATCCCATCACCGGGGCCAAGAAGTGGGAGGTTCGCTATCCCGAGCCGCCGCTCGGGAGTGTCCTGTCGACTGCGGGCAATCTCGTATTCGTGCCCGACTCCCGCGGCATCCTTCATGCCTACGATGCTGAAACCGGGACCGAGCTGTGGAATCACAACAACGGCACCGGCCATCAGGGCGGCATCGTCAGCTATTCCATCAACGGCAAACAGTACATTGCCGTGGCCGCAGGCTTTGGCGGCATGCTGGCGGACGAGTACGCGCCGAACTTCGGCGGCGTCTACAAGAGCATGCCGCGTGACGACGGGGCGCTCGTCGTATTCAGTCTGAAATAGGCCGTCACAGATTGCCGGGGAGCAGGTGCAAGCTTGCTCCCCGTGCATTGAAGTTGCGGGCGTGCTTCAGGACATGAATGCTTCAGGACATGGAGCTGGATATCTTGAAATTGCATTTGAAGAAGTTCACCGCGCTGCTATCGGCGGTGCTGGGCGCCTCGTCGCTCTGTGCTGCACCGGTTCAAGCGCAGTCTGCTACCCCCGCACCGGACAACGGGACATTCGACGTCGAGCAGTTGTTCGCGGGGACTTGCGGCTTTTGTCACTCCGACGGCGGCCGGGCCGCCGGCAAGGGACCGCAACTGATGAATTCGCCACGCGACGACGACTTTCTTCACAACCGCATCAAGAACGGCAAGTCTGGCGCGATGCCGGCATTCGGCGGGGCCTTCACCGACGCGCAGATCGACCAGATCATCAAATATATCCGTGCCTTGAAGCCGCACGAGGGCTGAATCGCCGAGGCCCGATGCATCGATGCGAGGACGCGGAATGAAGGCGATTCTCTCGCTTCTTATGGTCGGTGCCGTCATCGGACTGTGGGCGCCGGTGCAGGCGCGAACCCTGGACGCGATCCGTTCGTCCGGCGTACTCGGGTTATGCGCCCATCCCAACTCGCTTCCGTTCGCGAGCAAGGCCGGCGATCCTCCCGGCTTTCAGGTTGAATTGGGCCAGGCGCTGGCACGCGAGCTCGGCGTCTCGCTGCGGCTCGACTGGATCATCACCCAATACCAGATGCGGAGCGCCGGCTGTGACATCCTTCTCGATGTCATTGCCGACCGCGAGGCGCAAGGCGAAACCCGCTTGAGGATCTCAAAACCGTATTATCGCACGGGCGTCGCACTCGCCGTACCGCCATCCAGCACGCTGGCCTCGTTCCAGAGCCTCAACGAGCATACCAAGGTTGGGGTGCAGGTCGGATCCGTCGCGGCCATGATCATCAGTCGGCGGCACGTGCCTACATCGACCTTCGGCTTCGAGAGCGACAGCCTCGATGCCCTGTTAAATCATGAGATCGATGCCGCTGCGGTTACTCCCACGGCGGCGAGCTATTTCAATCTGACGCATCCGGACAAGGCACTCCGCATCTTGGATCGTGACGAGAGCGTAACCGATCTCAACTGGAACGTTGCCGTCGGCATGGTCCGCCCGGATGATGCGTTGCGCGAAGCCATCGATGGAGCCCTTGAACGGTTGCGCAACGACGGCGCGATCGATCGGATATACGGTCGCTACGGGGTCGTACTGCAAGCGCCGAGATAGCAGCTATCGTCCCGGCCGCCGTGGCCGGGACGATCTCTCGAATGTCGCTACGCCGCCGCCTTCTTCCGGGCCTGCTCGGCCTTGTACAGCTCGAACTCCTCCGCGATCGCCTTCGCGATCGAAGGCCGCTGCCGCAGACGCTCGTAATAGGCCTTCACGTTTGGCCATTTCGCGAGCTCGATCGGCGGCGTCGCCATCGTCCAGTTGATCACCGTAACGAGGTAGGCGTCGGCGACGCTGAAATGATCGAGCAGGAAGTCGCGGCCTTTCAGGTAGTTGTCGAGATAGTCGAGCCGCGACAAGTTCTTCTCCAGCACGTAGGCTTTTGCTTCCTGCGGCGCCTTGCGGTCGAGCACGGGCACGAACAGGCCCTTGTGCAGCTCGGTGCCGATGAAGCAGAGCCATTGGTGCAGCCGCGTGCGATCGATCCCGGGTCGCGTGCCGATGCCGGACTGCGGGAACAGGTCCGCGACATATTGCAGGATTGCCGCGTTCTCGGTCAGCACCACGCCCTCGTCGGTGCGCAGCGTCGGCACGAGGCCGATCGGGTTCACAGTGCGGAAGTCGGAGCCGTCGTTCAGCACCGTCTTGGTCGGCGGATCGACTTCGAGATAGTTCGCCTTGGCGCCAGCTTCATACAGCGCGACGCGGGTCGCCATCGAACAGGCGAGCGGCGAGAAATAAAGATCCATCGTTGTCTCCTTGGGTAAATTCCCTGGGGCATTTCCTCGGAACTCAACCTGGCCAGATTGATTTTTGTACTGTCTTGCATATTATATCGATGGTCAAGGATTATTTTGCGAGATGGTACAAAAATCAAAGGGGCCGCCCGCAGTGGCATCCGAGCAGCCCAAGCGCCGTGGCCGCCCGCGTGCCTACGAGCCCGATGTCGCGCTCGGCAAGGCACTCGACCTGTTCCGCACGCAGGGTTTTGCCGCGACCTCGCTCGATGACTTGAGCGAAGCCACCGGCATGAACCGGCCGAGCCTCTATGGCGCCTTCGGCGACAAGCGCGAGCTCTACATCAAGAGCTACCAGCGCTACCGCGACGACGCGCGCGCCTCGATGACCGAGATCTTTCGCGAAGAGATGCCGCTGCGACAGCGTCTGGAGGGCATCTTCGCCTGCGCGCTGAACATCTATCTCTCAGGCGAGACCGGTCCGCGCGGCTGCTTCACGGTGGTCACCGCGGCATCCGAAGCAGTCAGCGATCCCGACATCCGCGCCATGGTGCTGGAGGGTCTGTCCGAGCTCGACAAGGCCTTTGCCAATTGCTTCCGCCGCGCGAAGGAAAAGGGCGAGCTGCCCGAGACTGCCGATCCAACCGTGCTGGCGCAACTCGCGTCCGCCACCGTCCACACCATCGCCATCCGCTCGCGTGCCCGCGTGCCGCGCAAGGAGCTGGAGGCAATCGTGAAGGGGGCGATCGATATGATGGTGGGCCTAGAGTCAAGCCGCCGTCCCGGCGACGGCCGGGACCCATAACCACAGGGAGTAGTTTGGCGAAGACTCTCGGTTAAGTGTTTAACCGGTACTTGCACCGCGCCTTATCGATGGATCACGCGGTATGGATCCCGGCCCCCGTGCGCAATTGCGCACTAGAGGCCAGGACGACAACGAGTTTGTAGTGAGATATCCCGCATCCGCTACGCCGCGCGGATATGTGCGAGGAAGCGGTCCACCTCGTCGCGCAGCCGTTGCGACTGTTTCGACAGCTCGACCGCCGAGCCCAGCACTTCCTCCGCCGCCGTGCCCGTGGCGGCGATGCCGTCGGTGACGCCGGCGATATTCTGCGAGACTTCGCCGGTGCGGGCCGCGGCCTGCTGGACGTTTTGCGCGATCTCCTGGGTTGCCGTGCCCTGCTGGCCGACGGCGGCAGCGATTGCGGCCGATATTTCGTCGACTTGCTGAATCGTCGCGCAAATCGACTGGATGCCTTCCACGGCGCCACTGGTCTCGCCTTGCACGGCCGTGACCTGCGCACCGATCTCCTCGGTTGCCTTCGCGGTCTGGGTTGCCAGCGCCTTCACTTCGGAGGCGACGACGGCGAAGCCGCGGCCGGCCTCGCCCGCGCGCGCCGCGTCGATGGTGGCGTTGAGCGCCAGCAAATTGGTCTGCCCCGCGATGCCGCTGATGAAGGAAACGACGTCGCCGATCTTCTGGGCCGCCTCGGCCAGGCTCTGCACGCGTGCATTGAACTGCCGCCCGTCGCTCGCGGCCTTGCCCACCACTTCGGTCGCATGCGCCAGCCGCCGGCTGATCTCGGTCATGGACGACGACAATTCTTCGGCGGCGGCCGCGACCGTCTGCACGTTCTCCGAGGCAAGCGCCGAGGCCGATGACACTGTGCGCGTCTGTTGCCGCGACTGCTCGACGAAATCAGACATCGAGCGCGCCGTATGCTCCATCTCGACCGCGGCCGCGGACACTGTGGTGACGACGTCGCGGATGCTGGCCTCGAAATTGTCGGCGAGCGCGGCGAAGGCGCGCCCCTTCTCCGCTTCGGACTGCGTCTTGGCATCGGCTTGGTCGGCCTGCAGCTTGCTGAAATTCAGCGCATCGTCGCGGAACACCGCAACCGCCTTCATCATCGCGCCGACCTCGTCATTCGCCTTGCTGGCGGGGATGGCGACGTCGAGCCGGCCCTCCGCGAGCTCGCGCATCACAGACGTGATGGACAGGATCGGGCGCGAAATGCTCCGTGCAATGAGATAGCCGACAATCGCCGCCAGCACGAGTCCGAGCGCGGCGATGCCGATCGCCAGCAGCCAGGCGCGGTCGGCGGAGGCCTCGTAATCGCCATTGTCCATCACCAGCTCGACCGCGCCGAGCGGCTTGCCGGAAAAGTCCTTGATCGGTCCAAGCAGCGCGGCGACCGGCGTGCCCTCGAGCTTGGCCCGCCGCACGGTGAAGCCACCCTCGGTGGCGTGGCCGTACTCGGCCGCATCGAAGAAGCTCCTGCCCTTCAGCGTGCCGCCGAACAGCTTGAAGCCGCTGCCGTCGGCAAGATGGAAAGCGACGTCGACGTGGCGGTTGGTCTTGAAGTCATCGAGGAACGGCTGGCCGAAGGTCAGGCCGAACTCGACGCTGCCGAGATGCTTGCCGCTTTGCGCGATCGGCACCACGCCGCGAATCCCGAGTCCGGCGACCCCGCCTTCGAGGCCGACCACGACCCTGCGCTCCTGGTTGGCGATAAGTACGGTCTTGCGGAAGCCCGAAAGGTCGTCGCCGAATTTGGCGGGCTGGTGCACGCGCAGATACGAGGTCGCCGGCGGCACGTGGAACTGGAACTGATCGACGCCATAGTCCGACTTGATGGCCGCGAACACGGGCCCGAACAGCCGCACCAGCGCCTCGCGGTCTTGCTTTGCCATCGCCTCCTGCGTCGCCGGCATCGCTGCCGCCACCGCGCTCATCGCGGCGGCGCGGTGCGATTCCTCGGCGATGCGCGATTGCAGGGCGTCGTAATGGCTGCGCAGCTCGCGCTGGTCGGCGCGATCGATGATACCTGCGATGATCCACATCGCCCCGAGCACGGCGAACAGCGCGGTCGCCGCCGCCGTCACTGCCAGCGCAACCGTGATCCGCATCCTGAGGCCGAGTGTCGCCCGCATGTCCGACTCGTTCTTTGAGCGTTGGTTAAGAACGTCTATCAACTTCTCGCTAAGAGAGGGTGAACGGGGAGGAGAGCGTGGTGGTTGTGCGGGTCATTTGGGACGACGGCTCGAGCCAAATGAAGAATGTCGTCCCGGCGAAGGCCGGGACCCATAACCACAGGATGCAATTTGGCGAAGACCCGTCGTTCGGGACTCCTACCGCCCACACCCGGTAGATTCCGCGGTATGGGTCCCGGCCTTCGCCGGGACGACACTGAAAGTGAGACGCTTGCGTTCTCCGAAATCCCGGGCGCCTAATACCCCCTTGCCCGGTCCACCACGTTCTCCAGCGCGCCGCTGGCCTCGAACCGCGCGATCTGCTCGGCGACGTAGGCCGAGATTGCTTCGGCGTCGGTGTCGGCGGCGTTGTGCGGCGTCAGCACCACCTTGGGATGGGTCCAGAACCGGCTGTCCTTTGGCAGCGGCTCCTGGACGAAGACGTCGAGCGAGGCGGCACCCAGCGTGCCGTCGTCGAGGCAGGCGAGAATGTCGTCCTCGTTCTGCAAGCCGCCGCGGCCGGCATTGATCACGACGGGCGCGCCGAGCGGGCTTTTGCGGTTGAGCTTTGCGAACACATCGCGGTTGAGAATGCCCCGTGTGTCCGGCGTCAGCGGCAGTAGGCAGACCAGAATGTCGGTCGCGCGCAGGAACGCATCTATCTGCGCGGCGCCGTGGAAGCACGCGACGCCCTCGATGACACGCGAACTGCGGCTCCAGCCCGCGACACAGAAGCCGAGCCGTCGCAGCACGTCGGCCGCGTCGGCGCCGAGTGTGCCGAGCCCCATGATGCCAACCGTGACGGCGCTCGCCGGCCCCTGATATTTCGGCTCCCAGCGCTTCTCGCGCTGCGACTGCCGCAGGTAAAGCTCCTGGCGATGGTGCATCAGCACGTGCAGCACGACATATTCAGTCATGCGGCCCGTGAGGTCGGGCACGGCGACGCGGACCAGCGGCACATCGGGCAGGCTCTTGTCCGCCATCAGAGCATCGACGCCGGCGCCGAGATTGAAGATCGCACGCAGGTTGGGGAAGGCGCCAAGATCGCCCGGCACCGGCTTCCACACCGCGGCATAGTGTACTTCGGCGGGATCGAGCCCGGCATCGGGCAGCAGCACCACGCGGCGGTCGCCACAGACCGCGTCGAACCGGGCCTTCCAGCGCTCCGGCAGCCAGTTCTGCTGCGTGCTGTTGATCAGGACGGCCAGTGTGCCTTTGGTCATTCCAGGTGCCTCGTCGGTTCCGCTTTGAAAGGCCCTCCTTGGCACGAACGGGCGGATTTTTCCTGCAAATTATTTCCGCAATCCTGTCGGGGCGAGGCATATTGGTTCGTCTTCAGAACAAGAGTTCAAGGAAAGTACGACCCATGCTCTACGCCATCCTTTGCTATCACGATGAGGACTTCGTCGGCTCCTGGAGCAAGGACCAGGACCAGGCCGTGATGAAGAAGCTCGCCGTGGTGCAGGACAAGCTCACCAAGGAGGGCCGGCTCGGGCCGGTGGCGCGGTTGTTGCCGACCACCGCGGCGGCGACGCTGCGCAAGGAGGACCCGCCGCTGGTGCTCGATGGTCCCTATGCCGAGACCAAGGAGCAATTGCTCGGCTTCTACATCGTCGACTGCAAGAATCTCGACGACGCGCTCGACGTCGCGCACGACCTTGGTGCCGCTAATCCCGGCGGCGCCTACGAAGTGCGCCCCGTCGGCGTGTTCAGGCCCGGAGGAAATCTGACGTGAGCGAGGCCGATACTGCCTGGATCGAGACCGCGCTGACCTCGGCGCGCCCCCAGGCCGTCGGCGCGCTGCTCCGCTACTTCCGCGATCTCGATACTGCGGAAGAGGCGTTCCAGAATGCGTGCCTGCGCGCGCTGAAGACCTGGCCGCAGAATGGACCGCCGCGCGACCCTGCGGCCTGGCTGATCATGGTCGGCCGCAACGTCGCGATCGACGAGGTCCGCCGCGCGCGCAAGCAGGCGCCGTTGCCGGAAGACGACCAGGCGATCTCCGATCTCGACGACGCCGAAGGCGCGCTCGCCGATCGGCTCGATGGCTCGCACTATCGCGACGACATCCTGCGGCTGATGTTCATCTGCTGCCATCCGCAACTGCCGGCGACGCAGCAGATCGCAGTCGCGCTGCGCATCGTATCGGGCTTGACAGTGAAGCAGATCGCACGCGCCTTCCTGGTGTCAGATGCTGCGATGGAGCAGCGCATCACCCGCGCCAAGGCGAAGGTCGCGGAGGCCGGCGTGCCGTTCGAGGCGCCCGGCGCGGTCGAGCGCTCCGAGCGGCTCGCCGGCGTCGCGGCGATGATCTACCTGATCTTCAACGAAGGCTATTCGGCAAGCGGCGATACCGCGGAGATCCGCAAGCCGCTGTGCGAGGAGGCGATCCGGCTGGCGCGGCTGTTGCTGCGGCTATTCCAGAGCGAACCGGAGATCATGGGGCTGACGGCGCTGCTGCTGTTGCAGCATGCGCGCAGCAACGCGCGCTTTGCCGACGACGGCTCGCTCATTCTTCTTGACGACCAGGACCGTTCGCTGTGGAACGGCACCTTGATCGCGGAAGGGTTGGCGCTGATCGACAAGGCGATGCGCCACCGCCGCAGCGGGCCCTATCAGATTCAGGCCGCGGTCGCCGCGCTGCATGCGCGCGCGGCGACGCCGGCAGAGACCGATTGGGCGCAGATCGATCTGCTCTACGGCGCGCTGGAGCTGGTGCAGCCCTCGCCGGTGGTGACGCTCAACCGTGCGGTCGCGGTCTCCAAGGTGCGGGGACCGCAAGCCGCGCTGGACCTGATCGAGCCGCTGGCGCCGAAGCTTGCTAACTACTTTCACTTCTATGGCGTGCGCGGCGCCTTCCTGATGCAGCTCGGCCGCAACGACGAAGCCCGCGTCGCCTTCGACCGTGCCATCGCGCTCGCCAACACATCGGCCGAGGCCGCCCACATCCGCATGCACATTGATAGATTGATCAGGGATAGCCAGCCAAAGGACGTTAACGGCGGCGCCAGGCAGGGCGCAAAGGCGAAGTAGGGCGGTGCTTACATCAACGTCGTCATAGCCGGGCTTGTCCCCGCCATCCAGGTTCTGTCTTGCTCTCCAAGTACGTGGATGCCCGGGACATAGGCGAGCGGAAGGGACGCCGTCCCTCGAACGGCTGTGCCCGGGCATGACGCGAGGTTGGCAGCATGCCAAAAAAGTTCTGTTCCGTGTTGTCGGCCCTAGCCCGTCCACTTCGTCCTAAGCCTGTATCCCGGGAGCCATTGATGCTAAAAGCAGTTGCCATCGTTGCCGTCGTGTTCGCGGTCGGTATTGCTGCCGTCCTCGTGCTCGCGCTGACCAAGTCCGACACCTTCCGTGTCGAACGCAGCCTCGCCGTGAAGGCGCCGGCCGATGCGATCTATCCGCAGGTCGCCGATTTCCACCGCTGGACCGCTTGGTCGCCCTATGAGGGGCGGGATCCCGCCATGAAGCGGACCTTCGGCGGAACCGCGCAGGGCAAAGGCGCGACCTATGCCTGGGATGGCAACAACAATGTCGGCGCCGGCCATATGGAGATCCTCGAGGCGAACGCGCAGTCGAAGCTTCGTATCAAGCTCGATTTCGAACGTCCCTTCGAAGGCCACAACACCGCCGAGTTCGCTTTTGTGCCGCAAGGCGATGCAACACTGGTCACATGGGCGATGTATGGTCCGGCACCGTTCATGTCCAAGGTCATGCAGGTCTTCATCAACATGGACAGCATGATCGGCAAGGACTTCGAGGCCGGCCTCGCCAGCCTGAAGAAGCTCGCCGAGAAGTAGCGAGCGTCACTGCCAGAAAGTGAACAAGGAGAGAAACGATGCTCAATCCCTATCTGTTCTATCAGGACACCTGCGAAGCGGCGTTCAACTATTACGCCAAGGTTCTCGGCGGAAAGATCGATGCGATGATGCGCGCCTCCGACGCACCGCCGGACGCGCCCGCCGCACCCGGCCGCGAGAAGACGATCATGCATGCACGGATGTCGCTGCCCGGCGGCAGCGTGCTGATGGCCTCCGACGCGCCGCCCGAGCATGCTCAGAAGCCGCAGGGCTTTTCGGTCTCGCTGACGGTCGCCGACGTCGCGGAGGCCGAGCGCAAGTTTAACTCGCTTGCCGACGGCGGCTCGGTCACAATGCCCTTCAGCAAGACGTTCTGGGCCAAAGGGTTTGGAATGTGCGTCGACAAGTTCGGCATTCCCTGGATGGTGAACTGCCCGGCGGAAGGGATGTGAGCGCGGGCGTGATCACCCGATGCATCAACTGGCGCCCCCCTCTCTCTGCGTTGTTGCAGGAGAGGGGAGGCACATGAGTAGTCAGTGCGTGCGCTCGGCCGCGGGTTCCCTCAACGGACCGATCCCGTCACCTCTTCGCTTGGCGGCGGAACGCAGCGAGGGCAGATCACGAGCTTCGTGCCGAGCTGCCTGTCATTCTCCGCTTCGATCTCGTCATGGACTGCCCACCATGCATCGGAGTACGGGCGCAACGTAGCCAGCACTCTTTCCCGTTCCCGATTGGGATCGCTCGCGGCGGGTGCTGGATTCACCACACGACGCTTCGTGACGGAGGGCCGGTTCGGATCCTGGCCGAGGCCGTCCCATGCGATGGGGCGGCGCTCCTGCGCCGGCGCCACCGTGCATCCCGCGATCGCTGCGCAGAAAATGAGCAGGATCAAGCCGGGTCGCATCATGCCGGGCCTTCGGTGCAGTACGTGTCACGCAAAAATCCACGTGGGAAACTTTGCATCGCGTCGGTCAATGGAACTCAAGGGAAACACTTAGCCGGCATGGCCGAATATCGAATCACGCTTCGCACTACATTGCGAGAGCAGTGAGGCCGCTTCGTGAAAAGATGCGGACCGCATCGCACAACAATTGGCGCAAGATTGGGCTGTGAACTCCGCGTCAGAATCGTTAATTGTGATTCATAAAATCTACAAACTAGGGTGGGACGTGACTTGGAAGGGGAGCGACCGATGGCGGCGGCGCTGCAAATCAATTTTGCTCTTTGGGGAATGCTGATCTGCGCAAGCATGAAGCTGGCGCCGTTGGTTCAGACTTTCCTTTAGAAGAACAACCAGTCTGTGACGATCATGGCTCCCTCTGCGAGCACGTAGAGCCAGCCAGCGGCTGCGACCGCGCTCGCAAGCCGGCGTGTTGATCTGCGTCACGCTGCTGCGTGCCGTCGAATCGTCATCGGCAGCGCGAAAAGATCGCGGCGAGATCGCGCCCCTTCAATACGAGCAACCGCGACGTGAGGCCGCCGTGGCGGCTGATCCAGTCGCGCACCGGACCTGGATAGGCTTGCAGCACCACTTCGGACGCCTCCGGCTCGGCATAGAACCGCCCGCGCCGGTCGACCGAGCGTGCCGCGTGGAAACCGAGCGCGGCGCGCTTCGTGACGCAGATACGCTCGCCTGGCACGATGCTCAGCACCAGCGTGCAAGCGGACAGGCAGGGCCCGTCGATCACCACGCGCTCGCCGCTTTCGCGCACCTTCTCGAACAGATCGAGGAACGTCCCGACTTGGCCGCCCGGACTCTGGATGATGCGGATTTCGGCGGCAGCGGGTGTGGCGGCGAACATTACGGCTGCGAGCGCCCAGGCCTTGACCATCGTCGTGATATGCATGGAACGCTCCACGAACTCGATCCCCGGGGCCTACCCATTGCGGCGCTGCCCGCGCAGCGTCGGCAGACCGATGCCGGCCGCATCGAAGCCGCCATCGACGGCCAAAATTTGGCCGGTGATGTAGCTGGACCGTTCCGAGCACAGGAAGAAGATCGCTTCCGCGAGTTCCTCTTCCAGGCCGTAGCGGTTGAGTGGAATGGCATCGTGATAGTCGGCGCGGATCTCCTGCGAATGCACCTGCTTCGCCATCGCAGTGTCGACCGGCCCCGGCGCCACCGCGTTGACGCGGATGTTGAGGGACGCGAGCTCAACCGCGAGCTGCTTGGTCAGATGCGCGAGCCCCGCCTTGCTGGTTCCGTACGCCGAGCGCAGCGTCGAGGCGCGCACCGCCGAGATCGAGGTGATGTTGACGATGGCGCCGCCGCTGCCGTCGCGCATCAACGGCACGGCCGCCTTGGTGCAGAGGAATGGGCCGGTGAGGTTGACTTCGAGCACGCGGCGCCAGTCGGCGTCCTGCGTCTCCATCAGCGGCGCGAACACCGCAATTCCGGCATTGTTGACCAGCGCATCGAGCCGGCCGAACCGCCGCTCGATCGTCTTGATCGCGGCGCCGACCGAGGCCACGTCCGAGACGTCGCAAGTCAGCGCCAGCGTCGTCTCGCCCTGGTCGATCTCGGCGACCGCGCGGCCGAGCAATTCGCGCTCGATATCGAGCAGCGCCACCCGCCAGCCCTCGGCCAGAAATTTTTTCGCGGTCGCAAGCCCGATGCCGCGCGCGGCTCCGGTGACGAGGGCTACGTTTTGCGGGGCTTGCGGCATTTTGCTGATCTATCCTGGGTCCGGGAGGTCGGTTGCGCGCGAGCGCTGGCTCCTTTACTTCTACTTCGCTTTGGCTCTGATGAGAAAGGGCCAGTCCCGCCAATTGAGCGGAGCAGGCGCGACTGCAGACCGGCCGCGGCGCAAGTTGCCGAAGATATCCTGCGTTCCGCCGACGCAATGCTTGGCGCGATGTCGGAACGGCCGTTGCTGCATCGTCTTCCATCGGGGTGTTGCCGAGGAGACCGATCGATGCCTGACGACCGCGAGAGCCTGATCCGGAAGCTGTTTGCCGTCTACCTCGCCAACGACCAGCAACAGGTTGCCGACGCGCTGGCCGACGAGTTCCGCTTCACCAGCCCTTTCGATGACGATCTCGACAAGGCGACATATTTCAAACACTGCTGGAGGGATACCGGCTGGATCGCGCGTCATGACATCGAGCGCATCTTCGTCGCCGGCGACGAGGCCTTCGTCACCTATCGCTGCCTGGCAACGGATGGCAGGAGCTTTCGGAACACCGAGTTTCTGACATTTGAAGGCGGCAAGGTGCGCCGCATCGAGGTCTATTTCGGCGCCGCCTTCCAGGACGGCCGCTTCGTACCGCAGTCGCGCTAGCGGGCGGCCAAGATCTTCGACGCAAGGCTTCTGAAAAGACCTCCGGGCCAAAACCTCCGGGCCATAGCCTCCAAAATAATTCTAGTCCGGTGTCGGTTTTGGAAGAGGGCGCTCGTCTTACAGGGGAGTGCGAGCCAGCTCGGCCCCCATCGGCAGTTGTTGGCCGCCATGGAATGAATGGATTCCGGGCCTGCGCCTTACTGCGCATCCCGGAATGATGAGGCAAACGAGGAAAGTCCCCATGCGATTCATGATGCTGATGATCCCGCTCGGTTACGAGACCGCGCCGCCGGACGTTCAACTCGATCCCGAGCGCGTCGCCGCGATGATGCGCTACAATGAGGCGCTGAAGGATGCCGGCGTGCTGATCACGCTCGACGGCCTGCATCCGCCGTCGACGGGTGCGCGCGTCTCGTTTGCGACAGGCGAGCCGATCGTGACCGACGGTCCCTTCGCCGAGGCCAAGGAAGTCCTGGGCGGCTACTGGATGATCGAGGTCGCCTCGCGCGACGAAGCCATCGCCTGGGCGAAGAAGTGCCCGGCCTCGCCCAACGAAATCATCGAGATCCGGCAGGTGCAGGAGATGAGTGACTTTCCGCCGGAGGTGCAGGAGGCCGCCGCCGGGTTTGCCGACCTGAAGACCAAATAGCCAAGTCAAATAGCCAAGGCGGCGGCCACGGCCGAAGCCCGAGATTTTGCCCACCAATCAAACCTGAGGAGACGCCTATGAGCACCGAACACACGTTTCTTGCCATCTATCTCGGCAGCATGACCGGCACGAAAATGGCGGCCTGGCAGGCGATGCCTGAGGCTGAACGGAAGGCGAAGGAGCAGGAGGGCTTGGCCGCCTGGCACGGCTGGGTCGAGAAGCACAAGGCCGTCATCGTCGAGCTGGGCGGCCCGCTCGGCAAGACCCGGAGGATCGACGCCAGCGGCGTCACCGAGGTCAGCAATGCGCTGACCGGCTTCACAGTGGTCCGCGCCGCCTCGCAGGAAGCCGCCGCAGAGCTGTTCAAGAACCACCCGCACTTTACGATCTTCCCGGGCGAAGCGATCGAGGTCATGCCGGTGTTGCCGATCCCGGGCCGCTAGTCGCCCCGCAACTACGGGACATGCAGTTAATCAAATCCCGCCTGCGCTAGTGACCTTCACGTCCAGCTCATGTAAAAGCCGTTCACATGAGCTGGCGCAAGGAGACGCGCCGCGCCGAGCGCGGCTATCACCACGGCAATCTGAAGGAAGCCTTGTTGCAGGCCGCCCTCGGATTGATCGCCGAGAAGGGCGCCGCCGGGTTCACCTTCGCCGATGCCGCGCGCATGGCCGGCGTCAGCGCCGCCGCGCCGTACCGCCATTTCCGCGATCGTGACGAACTGCTATCCTCGATCGCACAGCGCGGCTTCGAGCAGTTCGAAGCGCGCCTGACCGCGGCCTGGGACGACGGCCGGCCCGATACGGTCACGGCGTTCGAACGCGTCGGCAAAGCCTATCTCGCTTTTGCCCGCGAGGAGCCCGCTTTCTACAACGCGATGTTCGAATCGGGCCTGCCGGTCGATGCCAATCCGGCGCTCCAGGCTGCCAGCGAACGCGCTTTCAACATCATTCGCGCTGCGGCCGAACGGCTTGCGGCCCTGGCACCTCCCGGCACGCCGCGACCGCCGGCGCTGATGATGGCGCTGCACATCTGGTCGATGGCGCACGGCGTGGCCTCGCTGTTCTCGCGTGGCGATGCGGCGCGACGAAAACTGCCGATGTCGCCGGATGAACTGCTTGAAGCCGAGGTGCTGATCTATCTGCGCGGGCTTGGCTTCCCGACCGACCGGCGTCCGCCCGCGAAAAGCGCCGAGCCGCCGCCGGTGCCACCGGAGGCATCCTCCGGTTCTGGAGTGCCGCCGGGCGGTCCCTGGGGCAAGCCGAAATAAAGTTGCGCGAATGATGCCGAGACCGTGTTTGACGGTCGGCTTGACAAAATCGCGGGATGATTTAGCTATGTGAATGTTATTTACATTCACAACGGCGCTGATGCCGTCATGGAGAAGGAAATGGCCTACACCGCTGATGTCAATCGATGGCGCGGCCCTTCGGACCAACACTACGAGCGCCCTCACATGCTCGATACGCCCTGGCACCCCGGCTGGATCGCGGTGACCATCCTCGGCTTCATCATCTGGTGGCCGATCGGACTTGCCCTTCTCTTTTTCACACTCGGGAGCAGAAGAATGTCGTGCTGGAGTCACTCGGATCGCTGGCAGAACAAGATGGAGCGGATGCAGTACAAGATGGACCGCGTGCGCGGCCGTATGGAGCGCCGCGGCTTTGGCTTCGGCCCGCCCTCGAGCGGCAACCGTGCCTTCGACGAGTATCGCACCGAGACGCTGCAGCGGCTCGAGGAGGAGCAGGTCGAGTTCAAGAACTTCCTCGACCGTCTGCGCCACGCCAAGGACAAGGAAGAGTTCGACCAGTTCATGGCGCAGCACAAGACCCGTCCGACGCCGCCGCCGCCGACCGACCAGCCGCAAGGTTGATCCGGAGGCCGGCCTGGAAGCCGACATCTCGCAAAGCCTTCAGGCGCACGCCCCCAAAGTCCTGATGGCCCCGAGCCGCCCGCCTGCGCACCCCGCAGGCGGGCGGTTTGTTTTGAGGGGAATGCGGCTGGCGGCCGCGACGTTCAGAGCGTCTTGGTCAGCTCGCCGTGGCAAGCTGTGCGCGAACCGACGTCAGGAAATGTTCGTAGGCGTGATCCACGATCTCGTTGAGCGAACGCGTTCGCGCGAACATCGCCTTGGCCTCGGCAAGGAACTCGTCGCGGGTCGGTATCTTCGGCAAATGCAGATGCGTCAGCGCATCGACGCCTTCATGGGCGCGATTGAGGATCTCCTGCAGCGTCGGCCATTGCAATTGGGCCAGATCGGCGCGGCGCCGTGCCGACGAGATCGCATCCGCCAGAGTCTGTGCATCGAACCGTCCGGCCAGTTCGCGAGCCGCGCGGTTGATCACGCGAGCACCGAGCGGCTGCTCGTTGCGCAGCACCTGTTCGGGCGGCGCCTTCATGTTCCAGACGATGCCGATCCAGGACAAGATCTTCAGGATGTAATAGGTCACATCGATTTCCCACCAGCGAAAGCCCTGTCGCACGCTGCTCTGGTAGGCGTGGTGATTGTTATGCCAGCCCTCGCCGAGGGTGAAAAATGCCAGCAGCCAGTTGTTGCGGGAGTCGTCGCCGGTCACATAGCGCTTGCGTCCATGCACATGGGCAAGGGAGTTGATGCAGAAGGTCGCGTGATAGAGCAGCACCGTGCTCCAGAGGAAGCCGACGACCAGGCCAGACCAGCCAGCGATCAGGAAGCAGAGCCCAGCAAGCGCGACCGCCGGCAGGAGTTCCAGTCGATGCAGCCACATCAGTTCCGGATAGCCCGCAAGATCGCCGACTTTCACCAGATCGGTCGCGTCGTGCTGCCGGTAGAAAATCCAGCCGACATGGCTGTACAGGAAACCGCGGTGACGCGGCGAATGCACGTCGATTTCAGTATCGGAATGTAGATGATGGTGTCGATGCTTGGCCGCCCACCACAAAACGCTCTTCTGCGCAGTGCTCTGGGCGAGGCAGGCCAGGATGAACTGAAAGACTCGGCTGGTCGCAAACGCGCGATGCGAAAAATAGCGATGGTAGCCTGCTCCGATCGCAAACATCCGCGCGACGTACAGTGACACGCAGATCGCGAGGGCCTGCCACGTGATGCCCGTCCAGATGGCCGCAATACAGCTGAGATGGACCAGCAGGAACGGCAGGGCGGAGGGATACATGACGTCGTCGTGATGGTCGTCGGCGGGGGCGTTGGGCGACATATTTCAGCGTGACCTTGCGTGACCTTGGATGAGGCGGGCGTGGAATTTGCTCAGACGCGCCAAGGCGTCCCGTGTGCGAAAATCCCTGGGGTGGCGGACCACCGCGGGGTCTTGAACGAGATGTTTTTGATGGTACATCCCTGGTCAAGCAGTGCGGCGAAGTTGGTCGCCGCTCACAGGGCGTGCAGATTGTCCGGGGTCGAGTTGCCCATCGAGTTCATATGCAGCTTGGCCAAGTCGTTGGCTGAGATGTCGTTGGCCGACACACTCTTGGCCGAAACCCGACCAATTATATGGTTGCACATATCTGGCATGCAAGCTCGTAGTCTCACGGAAGCTGCGGTGCGGGGTCGCGGCTGCCGCCGACGCAACCTGGTGCGCGGGAGCGCCAACGGCCTATATTCGATCCATGACGAGGAGCGAGGCGGCGATGGCGCGAGCTGCGACCGTGATGAGCAACAGCCTCTGGCAGCAAATACGCGGCGAGGCGCAACGCGCGGCCGCTTCCGATCCCGTGTTCGGTTCTGTCCTTGCGGCCGCCATCTTCGCCCACGGCGATTTCGTCGCCGCCTTGTCCGATCTGATTGGACGCCGGCTCGGCGGCAGCGCGTCCGAGTGCGCACGCTTCACCGCATTTGCCCGCGACGCCTTTCGCGGCCAGCCGGGTCTGATCGAGGCGGCAAGTCGTGACTTGCAGGCCATCGTGATCCGCGATCCCGCCATCGCCGGCCTGTTGCCGCCGTTGCTGAATTTCAAGGGTTATGTGGCGCTGCAAGCCTGGCGCGTCTCGAATTGGCTGTGGAGTCACGACCATGCCGACGCGGCGTTGCTGTTTCAGAACGAGGCGTCGAACGTCTTGCAGGTCAGCATTCATCCGGCCGCACGCATCGGATCGTCGGTATATCTCGACCACGCCACCGGCATCGTGATCGGCGCCAATGTGGCGATCGGCGACGAGGCCACCATTCTCCAGAACGTCAGCATCGGCCGCAGCAGTGAACTGCCGACGCGCTCGCCTCGCATCGGCCGCGGCGTGTTCGTCGGTTCCGGCGCGACCATTCTCGGCGACATCACGATCGGCGATTTTGCCAAGATCGGCGCTGGCACGGTGGTGACGTCAGACGTGCCCGGCGGCTGCACGGCGGTCGGCAATCCCGCGCGGCTGACCAATTGCCCTGAACCTGCCTCTGCGGCCTGAGCCGCCGATCGAACCACCGGCTTTCAATCTTTCGGCGAGTGCAATGAAGACGGCAATCGTGATCGGCGTCCGGACCGGACCGCGGGCCCGGCGCCGGGCTCCGCCGGCGACGTGCCGCTGCTCAGGCCGCGCGCCGACCCTCGTTGCCAAGGTGCGGCGTGACCGGCTCCGAACTGGTCTGGCCCGGTGCGTCCAGCACGGCAACGTGGTGCCGGTGGACCATCTCCCAGCCCTTCCACCCCGTGAACAGAAGGATGCCGACGACGACCAAAGAGAGCACCACGCCCCACGGCTTGATCGCGGCCTCCGCGCCTTGGGCAAAGCGGAGATAGAAATTGATCAGGGCCAGCGCGACCGCCGCGAGATTGCCGGCCATATGGTACCAGGCGGCATTCAGGCTGCGAATGCGGGGCTCGCTGACGAAGTCCGTAAAGCCGGCCACGGCGGCAACGAGCGCCATGACAATGCCGGCGCCGATCAGCCACATCGCGGCCCTGGCCCAGAAGCCATCGCCGGTGCCAATGAACGCCAGATCGGCGATCGGCGCGCTGACCAGAAATGCGACGGGAAACGGGATAATCATCGGGTGGAGCGGGTGATCGCCGATGGCGGCAGTCGTCTTGGGGTTGATGGTCATGGCAAAACCTCGCCGAAAGTGATTTTCGGGACAATTTTCCGAGAGAGCGGTGGTTCCTCCGGGCGAGCGCCCCGACAACGCCACGTGGCGCATATCCTTGGGTTGAGAGCTCCCAATCGTCTGCACTCGCTACCTTTCCCGCAGCCAAATTCGGTCCCGGTAACCGCGCATTAACCAACGCCGGGCTCTGGTAATTGCGGACAATCGCGCCCAAAGCCCGAAGTCAAGGCCTTGGGTCGGGGCCCTTAGTTTTGACATCTTGGCAGGGAATGCAGACGGCCGGCTTTGGACGAGCCCTGTACCCCAGAAAAGACCAAGCTTTAAGCGGGCTTGCCGGCTGCGCCGGTTGGCGCGGCTGTCGGGGAAACGGCAGCCATTTGCTGCCGAAGGACACTGGATAACGATCGCCTTGAGAGGATACTGCTTATGAATCCGGCCGACGTGGCTCAGTCAGCCCTTCCGGTTGCCGCTTCCGCGGACGTGTCGCTGATTGCGCTGTTCTGGCAGGCTCACTGGATCGTGAAAGCCGTCATGCTGGGACTTCTGTCCTGCTCGGTCTGGGTCTGGGCGATCGCGATCGACAAGATTTTCCTGTTTGCCCGCACCCGCCGCTCGATGGACCGCTTCGAGCAGGCCTTCTGGTCCGGCGAGTCGATCGAGGAACTCTATCGCACGCTCTCGGCCAAGCCGACGCATTCGATGGCGGCCTGCTTCGTGGCCGCGATGCGGGAGTGGAAGCGCTCGTTCGAGAGCCATGCGCGCTCGGTCGCGGGTCTTCAGATGCGCATCGACAAGGTGATGAACGTCTCGATCGCGCGCGAGGTCGAGCGGCTGGAGCGCCGGCTTCTGGTGCTCGCGACGGTCGGCTCGGCCGGGCCCTTCGTCGGCCTGTTCGGCACGGTCTGGGGCATCATGTCGAGCTTCCAATCGATCGCGGCGTCGAAAAATACCTCTCTGGCGGTGGTCGCCCCCGGCATCGCGGAGGCGCTGTTTGCGACCGCCGTCGGCCTTATCGCCGCCATTCCTGCCACTATTTTCTACAATAAGTTCACCTCCGAGGTGAATCGGCAGGCCCAGCGGCTCGAGGGCTTCGCGGATGAATTTTCTGCCATTCTGTCGCGTCAGATCGACGAGCGGGGCTGACGGACGGCATGTATAGTGTCAGGGCACATTTGGGCAGCAGATCATGGGCATGAACGTAGCCAGTTCGTCCGGCGGCGGCGGGCGCCGCAGCCGGCGCAAGCCGGTCATGGCTGAGATCAACGTCACGCCGATGGTCGACGTGATGCTGGTGCTGCTCATCATCTTCATGGTCTCGGCGCCGCTGCTCACGGTCGGCGTGCCGCTCGACCTGCCGCAGACCCAGGCCAAGAGCCTCGAGCAGAACGACCAGAAGCCGATCCAGATGTCCGTCGACATCAAGGGCAAGGTGTTCATCGCCGACGCCGAGATCGCGATCAACGAACTGGTGCCGAAGCTCAAAGCGATCACGGATGCGCGCGGCGGGCTCGAGGAACGCATCTACCTGCGCGCCGACAAGAAGGCAGATTACGGGACCGTGGCCAAGGTGATGGGCCTGCTGTCCGGCGCCGGATTCAAGAAGCTGGCGCTCGTCACGGAAGCGGATCAGGGGTCCTAAGCCGGTGAAGGTGAACGTCGACAAGACACTGGTTGCGTCGATTGCCCTGCACGTCCTCGTGATCGGATGGGGGTTGTTCACCTTTAGCAGCAGGGCTTTCGTGCCGGCGGAAGAGTCCCTTCCGATCGATATCATCTCCAGCGACCAGCTCGCGCAGATCACCGCTGGGCAGAAGACCGGCGAAAAGGACAAGCCGAAGCCCAAGGTCGAGAAGATCGCGGAGGCCAAGCCCGAAGAGGACGCCGTCGGCAAGGTCACCGAGAAGAAAGAGCTGATCAAGACCAACTCGACCCCGGAGCCGCCGCCAAAGCCCGTCGAGAAGCCGGTCGAGAAGAAGCCCGAGCCGCCGAAACCGGTCGCCGAGGCCAAGCCCAAAGAAGAACCGAATCCGCAGGAAAAGAAGCCTGATCCGGCCAAGGAAGATCCGATTGCCGAGCTCCAGAAGAAGCTGGAGACCAAGAAGCCGCCGCCCAAGCCGCCGGAGCCCAAGGTCGCGGCGGTGCAGCCGCAGCAGCCCAAGCCCAAGGAGCGCTCGTTCGATCCGGCGCAAATCCAGCGCGAACTCGACAAGCGCGCAACGACCCGGCACGAGCTCACCGGGACGACAATGAATGCGTCCGCTTCGCTGGGATCGACGACCGGGACCGCCGTTACCAACGTTGCGACCTGGCGAGGCGCTTTCCAGGGTGCGGTCAAGCGCTGCTTCACGCCCACCTATAACGGACAGGACGCCGATCAGTACGAGGCTGACATCGATATTCCGATGAAGATCGATGGATCGCTCGCGTCTGAGCCTGTCGTCGTCGCGGTGAGGGGACCCTCGCGATCGATTGCCCAGGCCGTGGCGGAGAGTGCCAAGCGCGCCATCGTGCAGTGTCAGGTCTATTCGTTTATGCCAAAGCCGCAGTACGACAGCTGGAAGCTCATCCCGATGACTTTCGGCCTGAAAGATATGTTGTGACATCCGAACAAAAGAAATTTGCGATGAATGACGTCCGATCGATGAACCGCCGCCGCTTCATGACACTGACCGGATCGACGCTTGCGATGCTCGGGGGCGGACGGGCCTTCGCGCAACAGGCCCAGCCGCGGCTGCGCATCGATCCCACCGAATTTCAGCCTGTTCCGATCGCGATCACCAACTTCCTGCCGGGCTCGCCGTCCGACGGCGACGTCGGCAACGGCGTCACCCAGGTCATCACCAACAATCTGAAGCGCTCGGGCCTGTTTGCCCCGATCGACCAGGCCGCCTTCATCGAGCGCATCAGCAATATCGATGTGGCGCCGCAATTCCAGAACTGGAAGACCATCAACGCGCAGGCGCTGGTCACCGGCCGCATGACGCGGCAGCCGGACGGCCGGCTCAAGGCCGAATTCCGCCTCTGGGACGTGGTCTCGGGCCAGCAGCTCGCCGGCCAGCAATATTTCACCTCGCCGGAATATTGGCGCCGCATCGCCCACATCATCTCCGACCAGATCTATGAGCGGATGACCGGTGAGAAGGGCTATTTCGACAGCCGTGTGGTGTTCGTGGACGAGACCGGGCCGAAGGAGCGGCGCGTCAAGCGGCTCGCGATCATGGACCAGGACGGCGCCAATGTGCGCTATTTGACCCGCGGTGCCGATCTCGTGCTGACGCCGCGCTTCTCGCCGAACTCGCAAGAGATCACCTACATGGAGTTCGGCCAGGGCGATCCGAAGGTCTATCTCTACAACATCGAGACCGGGCAGCGCGAAATCGTCGGCAACTTCCCCGGCATGACCTTCGCGCCGCGGTTCTCGCCGGACGGCCAGCGTGTCATCATGAGCCTGCAGCAGGGTGGCAATTCCAATCTGTTCGTGATGGACCTGCGCTCGCGCTCGACCACGCGCCTCACCGACACGCCGGCGATCGACACTTCTCCTTCTTACTCCCCCGATGGCACCCGCATCTGCTTCGAGTCCGATCGCGGCGGCAGGCCGCAGATCTACGTGATGGCCGCGGGCGGCGGCGCGGCGCAGCGCATCTCCTTCTCCAAGGACGACACCAACGCCAGCTACTCGACGCCGGTGTGGTCGCCGCGCGGCGACTACATCGCGTTCACCAAGCAGGGCGGCGGGCAGTTCTCGATCGGCGTCATCAAGCCGGACGGCACCGGCGAGCGGCTCCTCACCTCTGGCTACCATAATGAGGGGCCGACCTTCTCGCCGAACGGTCGCGTGCTGATGTTCTTCCGCGATCCCGGCGGCGCCGGCGGACCGTCGCTGTTCTCCGTCGATATCTCGGGCCGCAATGAGCTCAAGGTGCCGACGCCGGGCTTCGCGTCCGATCCGGCGTGGTCGCCGCTGCTATCCTCAACGTCCGGACAGTAGCGGCCGGACCTCGGCGCGCGTTCGCTTGAACGCGCGCCTTTTTCCGAAAACTTTGCGAGATGTTTGTCCGCGGCAACAATTCTTTAAGGTTGTGCTCGGCAAACTTTTCCCAGTGCTTTGTTTCTATTGGCTTATTTCGATTGTTGAGGGTTCAAAACAACTCGACTTTAACGATGTTCCCTCAGAAAGACTTCATCTGAACTGGGTAAAAGTACGCGCCGGACAGGATGCGCGTTCAAATCAGATGCAGTTCGACAGCCAGAGCGGAGAGATCGATCAAAAATCCTCGCCGAATCTTTCGGCGGCGCTGACTGATTCGTTGTTCGAGGCTCCCGGCACGGTGCTGACCGGAATCGTCTTCTCGGCATTCTCGGCATCCCTGACGGCGCTGAAGACGGGACAGACGCTGATCTGGGGATTTGTCGCGCTTCTCATTCTCGCGGGAGCCATACGCGCCTTCGATTTGCACCGGTACCAGACTGGAAAGTCGGTCCTTAGTGTCGAACAAGCTGCGCGTTGGCAGAACCGTTACCAAATAGGAGCGCTCATTCAGGCCACCGTGATTGGCCTATGGTGTTCCACAACCCTATTGAGCAATGACGACGCCATCGCCCATATGATCGCTCTCTCGGTCACCACCGGAATCGTGGCGGGAGGAGCGGGGAGAGCCTACGGACGGCAATCGATCTTTCGTCTGCAAGCCACCCTGATATTCGGCCCGGCGGTGATCGCGCTGGCGCTGCACGCCACTGCCTATTACGTGGCCATGTCCGTCGTGTGTGCCGCGTTTCTTTTGTCCGTCATGAAGCTCTCGGCCAATCTGCACAGGATATTCTTGCGGGCGGTTATCGCGCGTGAGCGCGAGGCGGCGCTCGCCGGCCAGTTCGACACCGCCCTCAACAACATGCCGCATGGGTTGTGCATGTTTCGCGTCGACGGCCAGCTCGCGGTGATGAACCACCGCTTTGCCGCGATGATGAGCCTGCCTGACAATCTCGCACGGAGCAGGACGAGCGCGCGCGACATCGTCGCGGCGTGCGTCGAATCGGGATCGATTTCAGCCCCAAGCGGCGAGTCGATCATTGCCGACATCGAAACCTTGCAGGCAAAGGAGATCATTACCTCCGATCCCGATACGCAGAGGAACCGTTCGCTGTCATGGACCGTGCAGCCAATGGCCGACGGCGGCGCGGTTGTGCTGCTTGAGGATGTCACTGAGAGGCGCAATGCCGAGGCCAGGATCAGCCATCTTGCACGCTATGACGATCTCACAGCGCTGCCTAACCGCGTCAGTTTTCGCGACGAAATCGAGCGGTTGCTCGCGATCGCGAGGCATTCGGAGCGTCTGTCGGCCCTGCTCTTCGTCGACCTCGACCAGTTCAAGCAGGTCAACGACACGTTGGGTCATCCCTGCGGCGACCAGCTCCTGTGCGCGGTCGCCAACCGTTTGCGCGATATGCTGCGCCCCGAGGATTTCGTCGCGCGCTTCGGTGGCGACGAATTCGTCGTGTTCCAGCAGAACATCTCTTCGCCCGAGGACGCCGCGAGTCTTGCCCGGCGTATCGTCGAGCGCCTGAGCGAGCGCTACCGCATCGATAATCATTTGGTCGAGATCGGCGCCAGCATCGGCATCGCGCTGACCTCGCCGGGAGGCGACGTCCGGGCTGATACGCTGCTCAAGAACGCCGACATGGCGCTGTACCGCGCCAAGGCCGACGGCCGCGGCACCTTCTGCTTCTTCCGCGACGAGATGGCGGCGACCGTGGAGGCGCGCCGCACCCTCGAGCTCGACCTGCGCAAGGCGCTCGCCAACGAGGAATTCGAGCTGTTCTATCAGCCGCTGATCAATTTGAAGTCCGGCAAGATCACCACCTGCGAGGCGCTGCTGCGCTGGAATCATCCTGTGCGTGGCACGGTCTCGCCGATCGACATTATCCCTGTCGCCGAGGACATGGGCTTGATCGTTGATCTCGGCCGCTGGATCCTCCGCCGCGCCTGCATGGAATGCATGAAGTGGCCGGACGGCGTCAGTGTCGCCGTCAATTTCTCGCCGCACCAGTTCCACCAGCGCGACGTGCTGAGCGAAATCCGCTACGCCCTGGAGGTCTCGGGGCTGCCGGCGCATCGGCTTGAGATCGAGATCACAGAATCCTCGTTGCTGCGCAATACCCAACTTACCCATGACATCCTGTCACAATTGCATGCGCTCGGCGTGCACATCTCGCTCGACGATTTCGGTACCGGCTATTCCAGCCTCAGCTATCTGCACAATTTCCCGATGCAGAAGGTGAAGATCGACCGCTCCTTCCTGGAAGGCATCGACACCGACCGTCCGCTCACTCTGCTGCGCGGCGTGGCGCGGCTGTCTGCCGACCTCGGCATGTCAGTCGTGGTCGAGGGCATCGAGACCAACGAGCAACTCGAACTGATCAGTGCCGACGGGACGGTGACCGAAGGCCAGGGCTATCTATTCAGTCGGCCTGTTCCGGCCGTACGGATTCGTCAGTTGCTCAATGCCTCCCACGGCCGTCGCGGGGGCAATGATCCGATGGTCGCCGCATCGCGATCCATCGCTTGATAATTTCCTCCATCCATCTCTGAGGGCATCTGCTATCCCGCACTTCTACGGGGTGCAAAGGTTAACCCTAACGTTTCTAAGCCTTTGCAATTTCGTTAAGGAACCATTAATCTCGTCCTACTCGCAGAAGTTGTTGTAGCGTAGGGATTGCAGATGAAGTCCGGGGCCGAACCGCAGACGGCGCTTCTTCCACGTGGGGCCGCGCTGTTCGATCGTATCGACTATCGGCTCATCGAAACGCCGGAGGACAAAGATCGCCTCCACCTGATGCGTTATCGGGCCTATCTGCAGGCTGGACTGATCCCGCAGTCGGAGTCACAGCGGGTGACCGACCGTTTCGACGACGCGCCCAACGTCTGGAATTTCGGTGTCTACGTCGACGATGAACTCTGCAGTGCCGTTCGTATCCACGTTCTGACGTCCGAATGTCGGCTGTCCTACACCACCGAGGTGTTCGGCGACATCCTGCATCCTCGCCTCGACCGGGGCGAAGTTTTTGTCGATCCGTGTCGATTTGTTGCCGATCCCGAGATGCAGCAGCGCTTCCCGGAATTGCCGTATTTGACTGTGCGGTTACCCTTCGTTGCCTGCGAGCATTTCAATGCCGATGTCGGGCTTTCGATGGTGCGCACCGATCATCAGCTGTTCTACCGCCGCGTGTTCCTGTGCGAGACCCTCGGCGAACCACGCTCGTTTCCGGGCTGGCCGACGAAGAAGGCGGTCCTGATGGCATCGGATTATCCCAAGGTCCGGGACAGGATCCTGACCCGCTTTCCGATCATGCGCTCCAGTGCGTTTGAGCGGCGCATGTTGTTTGAGCGCAGCAGCCCGCGCCAGGCCGCCCCGCGGCCGGTGTTGCTGGCCGCCCAGCGGAATTCGGACGCGGTGGCCTCGGCAATCGGTTCCGTCCGCTAGGGACGATCCCCGACTCTCCATGCGACTGGCCCAAAATTCCGGCAAAGCCTGCGCTTTTGCCGGTTAAGGCGACTTGCCTTCACCCTCGCGCCACATTTACAACCCATTAACCATAGTGGTTGCTTTTCGCCGGTGGGGGGCATTTGACCGGCTCTGGCAACGTCCCATCAAGGTTGACGGAACGTTCGCTTAACCAACCCCCTGTAGACCGGACAGCAGTGGACTAACGTGAGCGTGGAGGCTCCGGAATGAAACATCCTATGCGCATCCTCCAGGGATTGAAGCTGGCTGCGGTGCTCGCGGTCGCGCTGTCGATGGGCGCCTGCGCCAACAAGAACCTGGGTGCCGATGCGATGGCCAGCGCGGCGACGCCTGGCAGCCAGCAGGACTTCGTAGTGAACGTGGGCGACCGCGTGTTCTTCGAAAGCGACCAGACCGATCTGACCCCGCAGGCGATCGTGACCCTGGAAAAGCAGGCGCAGTGGCTCCAGAGCTATCCGCGCTACAGCTTCACCATCGAAGGTCACGCCGACGAGCGCGGCACCCGCGAGTACAACATCGCACTCGGCGCCCGCAGAGCCCAGTCGGTGCGCTCGTTCCTGGCCTCGCGCGGCATCGACCCGAACCGCATGCGCACCATCTCCTACGGCAAGGAACGGCCGGTCGCCGTCTGCAACGACATCTCCTGCTGGTCGCAGAATCGTCGCGCCGTCACCGTGCTGAACGCGAGCTCCTAGACAGCCGCCCGTTCCACGACCAGGAAGCAATTTGCCGGCGCCCTCTCGGGCGCCGGTTTCGTTTCAGCGTCCTGTGATAGAAACCCCTTTGTTCGAGTCACATTTTTGGCGTACTCCCCTTCAATGTGTGATGCGTCGAAGGTTCCGTCGCAGGCCGTTTCGCTTTCGTCGTCAGGGCAAAATGTCATCGAAATTCAAGGCAATTACCGGCATCGTGGCGATCGCCGCGCTGCTCTCTCTGTGTTCGCCCGTCCTCGCTCAGTCGGACGATGCCGACCCTGAGATGCGGATCGAGCGGCTGGAGAACCAGCTGCGCCAGCTCACCGGCCAGAACGAAGAGCTGCAGTACCGCAACCGCCAGCTCGAAGAGCGCCTGCGTCAGCTCGAGGGCGGCGCGCAAGCCGCCCCCGGACTGCCGCCGGTGCAGCCCAATATCGCGGCCGTGCCGCCCGCTCAGTCCGCGCCGGTCTATCGCCAGCAGCCGCAACCCGCCCTGCCGAGCTACGAGCCGCAGGTTGCAGCTCCAGCTCCGATTGTTCAGGAACCACCAGCTCAGCCGGGCGCACCCGGCACGCGCCGCCGCGGCGATGCGTTCGATCCGAGCCAGAATCCGAGCGCGCCCGGCGCGCCGCGCGCGCTCGGCGGCGGACAGCAGCCGATGCCGGCAGGAGCCCCGGCCGGGGCGCCCGGCGGGCGCGGCGCCGGCGAACCGCTCGATCTCGCCAACACCGGCGCGCGCAATCCGCAAGCTGCCACGCCGGCGCCGACCCCGCCCGGCTATCCCGCGCCGGCCGGCGGCGGCCTCGCCACGCTGCCGCCCTCGGCATCGCCGCGCGACGAGTTCGACCTCGGCATTGGCTACATGCAGCGCAAGGACTATGCGCTCGCCGAGCAGACGATGAAGACCTTTGCGCAGAAATATCCGAGCGATCCGCTGCTCGGCGACGCGCAATACTGGCTTGGTGAGAGCTACTTCCAGCGCCAGCAATATCGCGACTCCGCCGAAGCCTTCCTCGCCGTCACCACCAAATACGAGAAATCGGCCAAGGCCCCGGATGCCCTGCTGCGGCTAGGCCAGTCGCTCGCCGCGCTGAAGGAGAAGGAGGCCGCCTGCGCCGCCTTCGGCGAGGTCGGCCGCAAATATCCGCGCGCTTCCGCGGGCGTCAAAGCCGCGGTCGACCGCGAGCAGAAGCGGGTGAAGTGCTAGAGCCTGATCCGGACCGGAAGCGCCGTGTCAGCGCAAAATGCAAGCGCGGAACGCTTTTGCGCGGAGATCATGCTCAAACAACACAACCGGGTTTGTTCCTGACAGCACAGGCGGAGCTGCGCTAAACAGGCGGTCCATTCGCGGACGATTGCAGCGTCATGTCAGACGACAACTCACCGATTTCGGCGCGCGAGGCCAGGCGGCTGCTCGCCGATTTCAAAACTGCGCCGGCGCTGGTGCTCGCGGTCTCCGGCGGGCCCGACTCGGTCGCGCTGATGTGGCTTGCGGCACGCTGGCAGCGCAGCCTTGCGCGCGGGCCTCGACTGCTGGTCGTCACCGTCGATCACGGACTGCGGCCTGAGGCGGCGCGCGAGGCGCGCGAAGTCAAGCGGCAGGCTGCGGCTCTCGGATTGTCGCACCGGATCCTGCGCTGGCGTGGGGCAAAACCGAAGACGGGGCTGCCTGCCGCTGCGCGCGAAGCCCGCTACCGCCTGCTCGCACAAGCCGCCCGTGCGGCCGGCGCGAGCCACGTGTTGACCGCGCACACCCGTGACGACCAGGCCGAGACCCTGTTGATGCGGCTGTTGCGCGGCAGCGGAATTGTCGGGCTGTCGGCGATGGCGCGCCTGGCGGAGCGCGACGGGATCGTGCTGGCGCGCCCGCTGCTCGACGTCCCCAAGTCGCAGCTCGTTGCGACCCTGAAGCGGGCCAAGCTCGGCTTTGCCGACGATCCCACCAACCGCGATACGGCCTTCACCCGGCCGCGGCTGCGCGCGCTGTTGCCGCAGCTCGCAACCGAGGGCGGCGACATCCGAAATCTGGCGCGGCTCGCTGCGCGGCTGGCGCGGGCCAATGCGGCGGTCGAGGTGCTGGCCGACGGCGCCGAGCGCTTCCTTCGCCTGCGGGATCGCGGCGATGCGCCGCGTGACCTGCGTGGGCGAAGCTTCGAAGCCGCTGGCTTCGCCGCTCTGCCGGAAGAGGTTCGATTGCGGCTGCTGCTGCGGGCGATCAACGCTCTCGGTCATGAGGGGCCGGCGGAACTCGGCAAGGTCGAATCCCTCCTGGCTGCGCTCGATCAGGCCATCGCAGGCGCCCGTACAGCCACAAAGGGCCGGCCAGCCCTGAAGCAAACGCTTGCGGGAGCCTTGATCAGCCTTGCCGGGGGGCGTATCCACGTCGCGCCGGCGCCGGCTCGGCGCAAGGAACGGATCAGGAAAGCGGATGCGGGCGGATCATGACACCGGCCGTATTGAGCCCGCGCCGTCAGGCCAGCCTTAACCAGGCGGGAAAAACCCCGGTCCGGGCGCCATTATTTCAGCGGGAATCGGACTAAGATGGGATAAATAGTCCCACCTCGTTCCCTTGGCAGCGACCGGGACGGCACCTAAATTGTATGGTCTAACCGAGAGGATTCCTTGGGGATTTCCTCGCACCGTCCGAGTAACTGCCCGAGTAACTGCCCAAGGATCAGGGCCGCGATCCGCGCGACCACGAAGGAAGATCGATGAACGCCAATCTGCGCAATTTCGCCCTCTGGGTCATCATTGTTTTGCTGCTGTTGGCGTTGTTCACGCTCTTCCAGAATCCGGGTCAGCGCGCCTCGTCCCAGGACATCGCCTTCTCGCAGCTTCTGAGCGAGGTCGATCGGGGGAATGTGCGCGACGTGGTGATCCAAGGTCCGGATATTCACGGCACCTTCACCAACGGCTCGAGCTTCCAGACCTATGCGCCGAACGATCCGACGCTGGTGAAGCGCCTCTATGACAGCAAGGTCCAGATCTCTGCAAAGCCGCCCGGCGACAACGTGCCGTGGTTCGTTTCGCTGCTGGTCTCCTGGCTGCCGTTCATCGCGCTGATCGGCGTGTGGATCTTCCTGTCGCGGCAGATGCAGGGCGGCGCCGGCAAGGCGATGGGCTTTGGCAAGTCGCGTGCGAAGATGCTCACTGAGGCGCATGGCCGCGTCACGTTCGAGGACGTCGCCGGCGTCGACGAGGCCAAGCAGGACCTCCAGGAGATCGTCGAATTCCTGCGCGATCCCGGCAAATTCCAGCGCCTCGGCGGCCGCATCCCGCGCGGCGTGCTGCTGGTCGGCCCTCCCGGCACCGGCAAGACGCTGATCGCACGCGCGGTCGCCGGCGAAGCCAACGTGCCGTTCTTCACCATCTCGGGCTCTGACTTCGTCGAGATGTTCGTCGGCGTTGGTGCTTCTCGCGTGCGCGACATGTTCGAGCAGGCCAAGAAGAACGCGCCCTGCATCATCTTCATCGACGAAATCGACGCGGTCGGTCGTCACCGCGGCGCCGGTCTCGGTGGCGGCAATGACGAGCGCGAGCAGACGCTGAACCAGTTGCTGGTCGAGATGGACGGCTTCGAGGCCAATGAAGGCGTGATCCTGATCGCCGCGACCAACCGTCCCGATGTGCTCGATCCCGCGCTGCTGCGTCCCGGCCGGTTCGACCGCCAGGTCGTAGTGCCCAATCCTGATGTCGTCGGCCGCGAGCAGATCCTGAAGGTTCACGTTCGCAAGGTGCCGCTGGCGCCGGATATCAACCTCAAGACCATCGCGCGCGGCACGCCGGGTTTCTCCGGCGCCGACCTGATGAACCTCGTCAACGAGGCCGCCCTGACAGCCGCCCGCCGCAACAAGCGGATGGTGACCCAGGCCGAGTTCGAAGAGGCCAAGGACAAGGTGATGATGGGCGCCGAGCGCAAGTCGCTCGTCATGACCGAGGAAGAGAAGCTGCTGACGGCCTATCACGAGGGCGGTCACGCCATCGTCGGCCTCAACGTCGTTGCGACCGATCCGATCCACAAGGCGACGATCATTCCGCGCGGCCGTGCGCTCGGCATGGTGATGCAACTGCCCGAGCGCGACAAGTTGTCGATGTCGCTGGAGCAGATGACGTCGCGCCTCGCCATCATGATGGGCGGCCGCGTCGCCGAGGAGCTGATCTTCGGCCGTGAGAAGGTGACCTCGGGTGCGTCGTCCGACATCGAGCAGGCGACGCGGCTGGCGCGCATGATGGTGACACGCTGGGGCCTTTCGGAAGCGCTCGGCACCGTGTCCTATGGCGAAAACCAGGACGAGGTTTTCCTCGGCATGTCGGTGTCGCGCACCCAGAACGCATCGGAAGCGACGGTTCAGAAGATCGACACCGAGATCAGGCGTTTCGTGGAAGAGGGTTACAACGAAGCGACGCGCATTCTCACCGAGAAGCGCGCCGATCTTGAAGCCCTTGCGAAGGGCCTGCTCGAGTTCGAGACGCTGAGCGGCGATGAGATCATCGACCTGCTCAAGGGCAAGAAGCCGAACCGCGAGTCCGTGCTCGAGCCGACCACGCCGCGCGCCTCCGCCGTGCCGCCGGCCGGCAAGTCGCGCCCGCGTCCCGATCCGGATCCCGGCCTCGAGCCGCAGCCGCAGGCCTGATCGCAAGCGGCAGATCGAATTAAAAAACGCGGCGGAAACGCCGCGTTTTTTATTGGCTGCGGTTCGCTGGTGCAGCGCGTCCGGGGCACGAGAGAAGCGCGCGATAGCCGCACACTCCTTGCAGACGAGGAACCGGTCACGTCAGGCGGCGCCGCCATTCACCACAGCGCTGGAGCCGTCAGCCCGCCTTGGGGCAAATGCGAGAAACATTAAAGAAGAACTTAACGCTTGCGCCCTACTTTGGCCCGCCATGACTGACCAGGTCGTCCACAGCGCGGTTCAACCGTTTTCGGCACGTGCAGCGCTCCCCTGGCTGGTGAGCCTTGGCGTCTATGCGTTGCTGCTAATCGTTGGCCCGCGGCTGCTCGGAGATCCCGACAGCTATTCTCACATCGAGGTCGGGCGTTGGATCATAGCGCATGGCACCCTGCCGGCGAGCGATCCTTTTTCGTTTTCGAAGCATGGCGCGCCTTGGATCACCTTCGAATGGCTCTCGGAAGTCATCTACGCCGGAGCCTACGCGCTTTCCGGCTGGCCAGGCGTCGTCGTCGTCGCAGCAGCGGCGATAGCGCTCGCCTTTGGACTGTTCACCGTCTTCCTGCTGCGCGAGCTTTCGCCAACTCTGACGCTTCTCATGGTGATGGCGGCCGTCATCTTGTTGGCGCCGCATATGCTGGCACGGCCGCACGTGCTCGTCCTGCCGGTGATGGTGGCCTGGGCAGGGGCTATGGTGCGCTGCATGGATCGTGGGGGGCCTCCGCCATACTGGGCCCTGCCGCTGCTGGTCCTGTGGGCCAATCTGCACGGCAGCGTGGTGCTGGCGCTTGGGTTGATCGGCCCTGCGGTGCTCGAGGCACTGCTGCGTGAGGGGCGAAGCGAATGGCCGCAGGCGATCCTGCGGTGGCTGCCATTCACGGCACTCGCGGTCGCGGCGTCCTGCCTGACGCCCTACGGGCCGGAACCGCTGCTGATGCCGCTGACGACACTCGGCCTTGGTCCGGCACTTGCCTGGATCTCGGAATGGCGGCCGCAGGATTTCAGTCACATAGGTGGCTTCGAGTTGCTGCTGCTGGCTGGCATCTTTGCGCTCGCGCGCGGCCTGACGCTGCCGGTCGTGCGGGCTTTGGTGGTGATCGGCTTGCTCCATTTCGCGCTGACGCAAATCCGCAGTGCGGATCTGCTGGCCATGCTGGCGCCGCTCTATTTGGCGGCCCCGCTGGGTCGGAAGTTCGGCGGACCGGCCGCAGACGATGCTGCGGTCTCGTCGCGCGGCCTGAATCTGATTGGGCTCGGTGTGTTGATCGCGATAAGCGGGTTGGCCTGGGCGCGTGACCTCAAGCCGGCTCCGATCATCACCCCTCAGGCTGCCATCGCCGAAGCCGACCTCGCCAAGGCGGGGCCCGTGCTCAACGACTATTCTTTTGGTGGCTATTTGATCTTTGCCGGCATTCCCACCTTTATCGATGGTCGCGGCGAACTGTACGGCGGACCGTTCATCGATCGCTACAATCGTGCCCTGTCGCTCATCGACCTCGGAGACTTTCTCAAGCTGCTCGACGAATACAACATCGGCGCGACGCTGCTCGCACCGCGAACACCGGCGGTAGCGATGCTCGACCGGCTGCCCCAGTGGCAGCGCGTCTACACCGACGACGTGGCTGTTGTGCACAAGCGGCGAGATACGCCGCAAAGATAAGTCAAGCCGCACCGAAGGCGGCGTATTGGCCCCCGAGCCACACGCCGCTCAGGACCTCTTCGAGGCGCCGTGCCGGTTTGGTGTCCCAGGGGAGCAGCAGGAAATGCCGCGCGCCGATCTCGCGCAAGCCGCCCGCAGCCATCAACTTTCGGGTTGTGCCGGCACCGAGCAAGACGGCATCCCGGTCAAACTCGCAGCGCGCAACGGCCAGGCGCGTCAGCGGGTTGTACGGATTGTGCTCGATCACGCAGACGAGCCCTCCGGGGCGCGCCACTCGCCGCATCTCGGCGATGAAATGCGCCCATTCGGCCGGCACGATATGGTGCATCACGCAGATGGCCGTGACCAGGTCGAAGCTGGCGTCGTCGAAAGGAAAAGTTCGCCCGTCGAATTCGCGGTAATCGACCGCACCGTTGTCGGTGCGCGCCTGTGTCAGGCTGGCCGACGAAACGTCGATACCGCTCAAGCGTCCGACCATGCCGTGCAGCAGGGGATGAAGGCTGCCTACGCCGCAGCCGACGTCCAGCATTTCGGGCCTCTCCGTGTCCAGCCGCTGCGCGATCAGATCGTGCAGGAGATCGGCCTTCGCGCGCATGAAGAAATGATGCGGCAGGCCGGAAAAGTCGATCGAGGATTGGACCACATCACGGTAGTTGTCGTGATAGCCGTCGAAGAGTTCGGTCATGCGTTGGGTCACTCGTTGACGGCGTGGATCGCGGGTGCCGCCGCCGTCTCGTTGCGATCGAAGCCAGCGCGTGTTTGCACCACGTAGAGCGGGCGGCGTTTCACCTCGGCATGGATGCGGCCGACATAGAGCCCCACGATGCCCGTCATCAGCATGTTGATTCCACACAGCAGGGACACGACGACGATCGTCGAGGACCAGCCGGTCACGAGATGACTGTCCTTGCCGAACCACAACAGGATCACCCAGCCGCCGTAGAGCAGTGCAAGTCCGGAGACGGTCAATCCGCACCAAATTGCAAGCCGCAAAGGCAGATCGGAAAAGCCAAGCGCAGCGTTCATCGCCAGCCGGACCATCTTGAACAGCGGGTATTTGGTTTCGCCCGCTGCGCGCTCGAGGCGATGGAAGGCGACCTCGGTCTGCCGGAAGCCGAGCCAGGCGATCATGCCGCGTACGAAGCGATCCTGCTCCGGCATCTGCCGAAGTGCGTCGAGCACCTTGCGATCGATCAGGCGGAAGTCGCCGACATCGGCGGGGATGCCGACGGAGGACACCCTGCCGAGAAGCCGGTAGAACAGATGCGCGGTCGCACGTTTGAAACGGCTTTCGCCGTCGCGTGACAGGCGGCGGGCGTGGACGATGTCGTTGCCTTCCTGCCATTTTGCGATCAATTCCTCGATCACTTCGGGCGGATCCTGCAAATCGGCATCCATGACGATGATCGCGTCACCTTGCGCGGCGTCCATGCCGGCGGTGATGGCGACCTGATGGCCGAAATTTCGCGACAGGCCGATGTAGCGAAAGCGCGGGTCGCGCGTGGCGAGCGCCCGTAGCACGATCGAACTGGAATCGCTGCTGCCGTCGTCGACGAAGATCGCTTCTGCCGGCCCGTCGAGCCGGGACAATACCAGGTCGAGCCGGCGCAACAGGACCGGCAACACGGCTTCCTCGTTGAAAACGGGGATAACGAGGCTGTAGCGGATCGATCTGGAACTGGCCGCCATGCGAAAGAATCCAACTCGGTTGCAGGGGCAGAAGTCTAATTCGTCGGTGGTTAAGGTGGCCTTGCCACAACTGTTAAGGTCTTTGGGGACGACGGCGGGTTGGGGCCGCCCGAGGGCGATTTGGGAGCCCGGCAGGCGGGGGATGGTGATGCCCGATTGACCCGGCTGTGCAGCCGCGGCTTCGATCTAGGACCGGCGGCGGATCTTGTAGAGAACAAATCGCTCTGAGACGTCCAACACCTCCAGCAGATCCGGCAGCGGGTTCGCGGCCGGCGGTCCAAGCACATAGAGGTAGTCGTAATCGCGGTACCAGGTGCGGACAAATGGCGGAACGTCCGCCGCCGGCTGGCCTGCCGCAATCGCGGCAAGCAGGCCCGACGGCACTGGCCCTCCGTAGGGAATGGCAAGACGACGCACGGCCTCGCGTGCCCGCACAGGCTGCTTGCCCGCTTCCGTGAATAGATTGGGCACGAACGCGTTGGCATAGTGCACGGCCAGCGTCGGCGCATAATACATGGGATACGAGGTGAGGTCGGCGAAGGGCGGGTCTCCATTGTCGCCCGTGCTGCCAACCAGGACGCGCGAACCGCGATCGAGCTTGTGGAACGACCTGACGATAGCCGCATAATCGGCACGGTAAGGCAGCCACACCGCGAGGACGACAGCGAGATTGATCAATATGATGCCGCTGATCCCAGCGAGCGCAGCCATTCTCCATGCCCGGCCGGGCAGCGACAGCGAGCAGAAGGCGGGCAGGATCAGGGCCGCGGCGGGAATCACGCGAAGGTCGACAAACGAGGTTCCGAACAGCTTCGAAGGAATGACCGCGTACAGGAGCGCAAAGGCGATCGCGAGCCAAATCCCGGCTGGCTCGAGCTTGAGGACGCCGCGTTTTGTGGCGAAAAGCAGCGAGATGGCGAGCGCCAGACCGGTCGCTGCCGCTGTCGTCAGATTGTAGCCGTTCATGATGCGGAGCGGCCAGATCGGCTTGAATCCGAGGAACCAGCTCGTTCCTTCGCTTCCGATCGAGCCCGAGGCCACATGCATGATCCCAAACAGGGCAAGCGCCGGTATGGCCAACGCGCCAAGCCGCGCGGCCGCGACCCGGTACGCTATTCGCTTTTGGCGGAGCCGACAAAGCTCGTAGAGGCCGAGCGTCGCACCGTAGATGCCGAGCGAAAAGAAATGCGCCACATACAGCGCGGCGACGAAGATCACGTTGGCGACGAAACGCAGCAGCCATGGGCCTTCTGCGAGCATCAGATAGACGGCGATGCCCCAGAGAGCGAGGCCCAGGCCGAACTCGAAGTTCACGAAGCCCCAGCTGAACGGCAGACAGTAGAGGAAAGCGAGCGCAGCGAAGCCGGCGAGATGGACCCGTCCCTTCCGGGCCCATTCAAGCAGAAGCGCGCCGCCGACGATCAGCATTTGGCTCAGCAGCAGAAACAGCCGTGTCGCGTTCTCGACGCTCATCAGCCGTGCCATCTGCGGGACCAGCAGGTCCATTCCAAGGTTGGGATAGAATGCCCAGGCCACCTCGTAATGCGGATTGGCATCGGGAGTGCCGTTCTGGCTCAGAATATACATGCGGGCGAGGTGATTGGGATAATCGACCATCGCGGGTATGGGGGTCAGCAGCACCGGAAGAAACGAGAGGGCCGCCAGCATTGCAAAAACGGCGATCGCCACGGATCGGTCCGAGCCGAGACGAGCCGGGATCGTCAAGGTCGGCCTGTCGGAAGGAACCATGTCATGGGGCCCCTGAGGTTTGAGCGCGGTGTGCCACGTCGAGTCTGCTTCACATTTGGAAGGACGTCTCGAGGTTACGCGTATACGCCCTGAAGTAGGTCTCACTTCGAAGGCGTCGCGGTCGCGCTGTCCGCATGGTCTCGTACATGGATCACTGCGATGTCATCCGTATAGATCCGCTTCCAGCCCTTGAGATGATCGAGGATCTGGGGACCAGGAGCGGCGGCAACCAGGAGCGTCGCGTCGATCTTGTACTCATCGAGCAGGCGAGGAAGCAGCTCAGGCTGTTTCCCCTCCGTCGCCTTGAAGAAGTCCATGACGAACTTTTCGCCATAGAGCTCGGCACGGCCGTCAGCGAAGACCGGGATATCGCGCGAGATCAGATAGCCGCCGAACTGATAGGCGTTGAAGATGCGCTGCGCCTTGCGCTGCTGGAGCAGGTCGACCGCCGCAACGGGTGTCTGCACCATCGTGAAGGTGAAGCGGTGCTGCCCCATATAGATCGACGTCGAGGTCCAGGCCGCCGCCACGATCATCAGCGCGCCAAGCGTGGTCACATAGCGGGCCGGCCAGCCATCGGTCCCGGCTGGGTCCCGCGGCGGACGCGCGGACATCTGGCCAAGCGGCTTCGCCAGCACCAGCGGTACCAGGAATGCAAAGGCCTCGATGCTCCTGACATGGGTCAGCGCGCTCCAGGTCAGGAACAGGATCAGGAAGATCCGGGGCGCCGAGAGCACGAGGCCGCGATAGTAGCCGAGCGCGATCAGGCCGAGCAGCGCGCCTTCGAATGGGGTGAACGTCGTGAAGTTCGCCGGCATCCATTCGAAGATCAGCGACAGCAGCTCGCCGAGGCTGAGGATGTTGGTCGCGCCCATCAGCGTCCGCCAGCCGTAAGGCGTGCAGCAGCTCGCGATCAGTGCACCGACGCCGAACAGCACCCAGCGCATGAACAGCCGAAGCCGTTGTCCCTTCTCGGCATGCTCGACCGCCTCGAGCGAGATCGGGCCGATCAGCGCGAGACCGAGCACGAAGCCGCCATGCAGGTTCGCCCAGAGCGCCATCAGCGGCAGCCATGTCCAGGACGGCCCGCTTCTGCGGTCGGCAGCCGCCATCAGCAGGCCGGCCCACGCCATCATGACGGGCAGCGCCAGGATATGCGGGCGCGCCAGGACATGAAGAAGCGACAGCAGCAGTGCCAGCATTGCAAACAGCACCGACCGCGGAATCTCGAGCTGTGCGTCGAGCAGATAGACGAACATGGCGGCCGTCAGCGCGATCGCGGTTGCGGTGAGGATCACCGGTCCGGCCCAGTCCCATTGCGCATAGGAGAAAGCGAACAGCACCTGCGACAGCCATGACGTCGAGATCCAGGGTGCCCCCGGCCGCGTGAAGGAATAGAAGTCGGTGTAGGGCATGGCACGATGATCGAGGATCCATTGCCCGATCTTGATCTGCCAGAATGAATCGGAATCCATCAGCAGCGTGTCGCCGACATAAACGAAGAAGAGGTAGGTGGCCGCACCGATGCACAGCGGCACCAGTGCACGCGCGCGGCTTTGCACCGCGATGCTGCTGGCAAAGGAAAGGGACATGCCGCCTCGTCGTCCTGTTGTTCTTGTCGGGGTGGGCCGAGCGGGCGGCATTGGACCACGCGCGGTCATAACTTCGAGTAAATCACCAGAGGTCGGTGTTGCTGCGGATATCAACGATTTAACGGATTGTTTTCAATTTCGGTTTACCATCGCAGAATACACGCAAACCGCTCCGGGTTTCCGCAGTCGAATTAACTGCGGCGAAATTCTTTGCCCGTACGTTCAACGCATGGTCGGGCGGCGCTGGGAAGCCGAAGAGACCAGACCAGTTGTAGCCTCGTGTAGTTTTTGGAGCAGTCTATGAAGAACCTCGTTTCGCGTTTCATGAATGATGAATCCGGCGCCACCGCCATTGAATACGGACTGATCGCCGCCGGCATCGCGCTGGCGATCATCACCGTCGTCAACAACCTCGGCACCACGATGAACGCCAAGTTCACCTCGATCTCGTCCAGCCTCAAGTAAGAGCTGACGAACCAGAAATCCAAAAGAGCCCCGTCCTTGACGGGGCTCTTTTTCTTTTTGGCGGACGATGGCAGGGCAAGACGGCCGTTGCCGTCGGCAAAAGGGGCGGCCAGTCGCGCGCTTATTCTTCTGCGAGGGTGGGCCGCCAGACCGGCGATAGAGCGGCCGCGTCGGCAGTCCGCGACAGGCGGCCGATCCATTCGAGATAGAATTTCGCGGCCCAGATCGACGCCGCGGCGACTGCGATGCCGCCGACAATGTCAATGATGTAGTGCGCGCCGATCACCGGCGTCGCCGCGATCATCAACAGGTTGAGCGCGGCCGCGATGCCGCCGATGCCGCGCACCGGCCACAGCGCCCACATGTAGAGCACGGCGGACGCGGCGTGAAAGCTCGGAAACGAGACGATGCCGGAGAGCATGAACAGCCGGAGCTCGTGCAGACTGCCGTCTCGGAGTGCGAGGATGTCGCGCAGCTGCCCGGCATAGACCGCGGTGTTGATTTCGGGGAAATGCGCAGCCGGCAGTTGCAGTCCGTAATAGGTGCCGATCGCCGGGACTACGGCGGAGATGGCGATGGTGACCGCGAGCGCGAGACTCATCGCGAGCATGAACAGTTGCAGCCGCACATAGCGCGCGGTCAGTGCCAGCACGATGGGAATGCCGAGCAGCGGCCATTTGATCAGCCCGTAGCCGCGGGCGAGAGCGTTCGCGACCCAGGGATGGTCGTTGACATATCGCGCGATCGGTTCGGGGTCGAGGCCGAGGGCGCGGTCGATCGCAAGCAGCGCCTGGTCCTGCAGCGGCCAGTTCAGCTTGCTCGCGCCATAGCTGAGCGGTCCGACGATGGCGCAGGTGAGAATGACCTGTCCGATCGTGCCGAGCGAAAACACGAGCTTTGGATCCGCAAGCTCGCCCTTAACCATCCGGTGGCAACAGACGATCGCGAGCAGGAACGTGGCGGTCGCCAGCGTCAGGCCGTAGGCGACCGGCTCGAGACTGAGCTGCGTGATGGGAAGGCCGAGCGCCAGCAGGCTGCCCATGGCCGCGATAGGAAGCCAGTTCAGCTGGAAGAGCCGCCAAGCCGTCCGGGAGTCCGTGTCGACCATGCTGCACCGAGATAAGATCGCCAGTATCACGGTACAGTCGCTGGCACACGCTAAAATAGATATAATGGATGTTCTCGCTTTTTCACCAGCCCGTTCGATACATCCTTTAGATGTGTCGTTCGCGATCCCGCCTTTTTGACGTGACGCTTCAAGCATTTCATCTTGTCATCCCCCCTGAATAGTTGTTCAGTCCTTGCGGGGCGATTTGCGACTATTGCAGTGACGAAGCGTTCGGCTGCGGGCGTGCGGCAAGCGTGTGGGACAGGAAGCGCGCCATGGTTTATCGGCGGACGCATCAAGTGGTTAAGCGCCTGGCGGCCCGGCGCAGTGCAATCCTCGCGGCGGCGCGCGAGGCTGCGGCGGAAGGCGGGATGGCGGCGGTGCAGATCGCGCCGGTCGCAGTCCGGGCCAATGTCGCAGCGGGCACCGTCTACCGCTACTTCCCCTCCAAGGCCGAACTGATCTCCGAATTGATTGCCGAAGTGTCGCGCGACGAGCTCGCGGCGATCCGGCGGGCGGCCGATGCCGCGCCCGGCCCATCCTCGGCGCTGGCGGCTGCCGTGACCACGGTTGCGGTCCACACCCTGTCACAGCGCAGGCTGGCCTGGGGCATCCTGGCTGAGCCGGTCGATGTCGATGTCAGCGCCTCGCGCCTCGCCAGCCGCCGCGAAATCGCCGGCGAGATCGCAGCGAGGATCGACGCCGCCGTGCGCGCCGGTCATTTGCCGGCGCAGGACACCGCGCTCGCCGCCACCGCGCTGCTCGGCGCGCTCCACGAGGCACTGGTCGGACCGCTTGCGCCCGATAATCTCGATGATCCCGCCAAGATGCGCGACGCCGTGCAGACCGTGACGCTGCTCGCGCTGCGCGCCGTCGGCGTCATGGATGCCCGCGCCCGCGGCCTGGTCGTGCAGCAGACGCTGCTGCCGACCACGAAAGCGCTGGTCGGGGCGTAAAAATCGCTGCGCGACCGAGGCGGAGGCCTCAATCCGCTCAGGCCGTTGCCGGAGCGTCCGTTTTCAGAAAACAGCAGCACGCTCGCCGGAATGGCCGGCTACTGTGCATGGGGTTGTTTTCGCGCTTTTTTGTCGTGCGCGTCCGGAATGACGCATCGACTAGATATTGGCCTCGCCCTCGGGACCGACGGAGGCGATGCGCACCATGTTGGTGGTGCCGGGGATGCCGAGCGGCACGCCGGCAACGATGATCACGCGCTGACCGGCGCGGACAAAGCCGTCACGGAATGCGATCTGGCCGGCGCGGCTCACCATATCGTCCTGGTCCCGCGCGTCTTCGGCTACCACGCAATGCACGCCCCACACCACCGCGAGCCGGCGTCCGGCCGCGATGTTCGGCGTAATCGCCACGATCGGCGGCTTCGGCCGCTCGCGTGCCACCCGCGTCGCGGTCGAGCCCGAGCTGGTCCAGCAGATCAGGGCCGGCAGGTCGAGCGTCTCGGCGATCTGCCGCGCGGCGTCCGCGATGGCGTCGCCGGCAGTGGATTCCGGCGCGGGCCGCTGCGCGGTGAGCACGGAACGATAGGTCGGGTCGCGCTCGACCTCCTCGCCGATACGGTTCATGGTCGAGACCGCCTCGACCGGGAATTTGCCGGCCGCCGATTCCGCCGACAGCATGATGGCATCGGCGCCTTCATAGACGGCGGTGGCGACGTCGGAGACCTCGGCGCGGGTCGGCACCGGCGACTGGATCATCGATTCCAGCATTTGCGTTGCGATCACCACCGGCTTGCCGGCGCGCCGTGCCATCCGCGTCATCTGCTTCTGAAGGCTCGGCACGCGTTCCAGCGGCAGCTCGACGCCGAGGTCGCCGCGCGCCACCATCAGCGCGTCGGAGGCTTCGATGATCTCGGCGAGGCGGTCGATCGCCTGCGGCTTCTCGATCTTGGCCATCACGGCGGCGCGGCCGCGGATCATCTTCTTGGCCTCGGTGACGTCGTCGGCGCGCTGTACGAAGGAGAGCGCAATCCAGTCGACGCCGGTGACCAGCGCCGCCTCAAGGTCGGCGCGGTCCTTCGGCGTCATCGCCGAGACCGGCAGATCCGTGTCGGGCAGGCTGACGCCCTTGCGGTCGGACATCCTGCCGCCGACCACGACGCGGGTCACCGCGCGCTCCTTGGTGGTCTCCTCCGCGATCAGCCGCACCTTGCCGTCGTCGAGCAGCAGCGCATGGCCCGGCCGCAGCGCGGCAAGGATTTCCGGATGCGGGAGATGGACACGCGTGGTGTCGCCCGGCGTCTTGTCGGAATCGAGGGTGAAGATCTGGCCGTTCTGGAGCTGGACCGCGCCCTCGACGAATGAGCCAAGACGGAGCTTCGGTCCCTGGAGATCGACCAGGATGCCGATCGGCCGCCCGTAGCTGCTCTCGACATTGCGGATCGTGGCGACCAGCTCCCGCATCTTGTCATGCGGGGTATGGCTCATGTTGATGCGGAAGAGGTCGGCGCCGGCCTCGAACAGGCGGCGGATCATCGCGAGATCTGAAGAGGCGGGTCCCAGGGTCGCGAGAATCTTGATACGGCGAAGACGCCTCATGGCTTATTTCCAGGCGGGGGCGGAGCGGCCGGTGGGAGGCCGGGCGAGCCCGGGGGCGTACCACCCGGCGGACCATTGGGCAAACCCGGAACTCCGCCCGGGCCAACCGTGCCGGGCATGCCTGGGACGCGCTGCTGCGCCGGCTGCTCGTTGGCGTCGGTGAGCTGCACCGTCCAGGCCCGCTGCTCGCCGGTATCGACCTCGAAATAGCCGGTGCGGTCATAGCCGCGTGCCAGGCAATCCTCGGTGCCGCGAATGGTGAATTCCTTGTCGCGCGAGCACATGAAGGCCTGGCCCGACCATTCGCCGCCGCGGTCATAGTCAATCGCGTAAATGTAGTAGTAGCGGGCGACCAGCGTTCCCCGGAGCAGCGTCTCGCAGGAGCGGGACGAGATGTTCCACCAGCCCTCGGTGGTCCAGCCCTCGGCGTCCTTGTAGCCCAGCGCAATGCCGACCCGGCTCGACGTGTTGTTGCAGAGGCGGAAGTCCGCGGAAGCGGGGCCGTTCCAGAGGCAGAACAGGGCAAGCACCAGCACCGGGGCGAACCGGGCAAGCAGGCGAACAGGGGAACGGGGGGATTCGGCGATCATTGTCGCGGAAGCTATATCAGATCATTGACGATTTGGCGTAGGGGCTCCGGAACCAGCCCAAGCCGGCTCAGTCCCCTGTGCGCCGCGATATGGCAAAATCTGTGACAGGACCCACCTGATCCCGTAAGGGTTTAGCCAGACAACGGGCCACTGCCGGGGAAGCGAACGATGGCAATCGACGACAAAACCAGAACAGAGCTCGAGGCGGCGGCCTTCCGGCGCCTGGTCGAGCATCTGCGGACGCGGACGGACGTCCAGAACATCGATTTGATGAATCTGGCGGGCTTCTGCCGCAACTGCCTGTCCAATTGGCTCAAGGACGCTGCGGATGCCAAAGGCGTCGCCTTGAGCAAGGACGAGAGCCGGGAGGCCATCTACGGCATGCCCTATGAGACCTGGAAGTCGAAACACCAGGGCACGGCCACGCCCGAGCAACTCGAGGCGATGAAGAAGGTTCATCCCGGTCACTGAATTCGCCTGACCGTCCAGATCGCTCCTCCCGGCGCGCGAGCTCTGAGTCGTGCGCAACGCAACCGGATTCTTGCCTCGGTGCACGAAAGTGTGGGCGCGCTGTGGACGAGCGCGATGCTGCCTTGAATGCGAGGGACGCCAACTCTAAGGGTCTAACCAGCACGCGCGGTGACGATGCCGGCGTCACCTCGTTTTGCCAGTTTCATTTGGGAGTACCAAGATGGCCACCTCCGCCGCCGTTCGCGACGACGAGCCCGCGACGAAATTTGCCAAGGACCAGCTCAAATCCATCATCGAGCGCATCGAGCGGCTGGAGGAGGAGAAGAAGGCGATTTCCGACGACATCCGCGACGTCTATGCCGAGAGCAAGGGCAACGGCTACGACGTCAAGGCGCTGCGCACCATCGTGCGCATGCGCAAGCAGGATCCCAACGAGCGCGCCGAAGCCGAGACGATCCTCGAAACCTACCTGCAGGCGCTGGGCATGATCTGAGGCGCCACGCCGGTTGGCGTTGCAGCGCACCAAGCTTGGGCAAAATCTCGTCGTCTGCTAGAGTGCTCGGTGAGAGGACCGAGCAATGGACGTGCCCGGACCAGAGCGCAGGCTCGCCGCGGTTCTCGCGACTGACATGGTCGGCTTTAGCCGGCTCATGGAGGTCGACGAGGCGGGTACCCTTGCGCGCCTCAAGACCCATCGGGTCGAGCTCATCGATCCAGCCATTGCCAAAAATCGTGGTCGCATCATCAAGACGACCGGCGACGGGATGCTCGCCGAATTCCACAGCGTCGTCGATGCCGTGCTATGTGCCGCCGAGGTTCAGCGCCGCATGGCACGGCGCAATGCCGACGTCCCGCCGCCGCGATGGATACAATTCCGCATCGGCATCAATCTGGGCGATGTAATCGTCGATCAAAATGACATCTTCGGCGACGGCGTCAACGTCGCAGCCCGACTTGAAGCCCTGGCCGAGCCCGGAGGAATCTGCGTTTCAGGCGCGGTGCGCGATCAGGTCGGCGACCGCTTGGACGGAGTTCAATTCGACGATCTCGGCGAACAGAGCGTCAAAAACATCGCCCGCCCGATCCGCGTCTTCCGCGTTCGGCTGGCGGAGGGGCCTGCAAGCCTGCCCGATGGAGCAAAGGCTGCCGATATGCCACGGGGTATCTCGAAGAAGCCGTCCATCGCAGTGCTGCCGTTCGCCAACATGAGTGGCGATCCCGAACAGGAGTTCTTCGCGGACGGTCTTACTGAAGACATCATTACGGAGCTTTCGCGCTTCCACGACCTGCTTGTCATCTCCCGCAACTCCGCCTTCGTCTACAAGGGCAAAGCCGTAAAGGTCCAGGACATCGGCCGTGAGTTCGGTGTCGACTACGTCATTGAGGGCAGCGTGCGGAAGGCCGGGGGGCGCGTCCGCGTCACCGTGCAGCTGATCGATGCGGAAACCGACCGCCATATCTGGGCCGAACGCTACGACCGCGAGCTCCAGGATATTTTTGCCATCCAGGACGAGATGACCCGCGCAATCGCCGCGACGCTACCGGGTCGCGTGGAAGCAGCAACGCACGACCGCACCAAGCGCAAGCCGACCGATAACATGGCCGCCTATGAATGCGTGCTGGCGGCAAAGCTCCTGCATCACCGCTCGACGCGCGAAGACAACGCTCAGGCGCAGATGCTGCTTAACCGGGCGCTGGCGATGGATCCGAACTACGCCCACGCCCACGCGTGGAAGGCATGCGTGCTCGGCCAGTGCTGGATCTATGGTTGGTGCGCTGATCGCGATGCGACATTTGAACAGGTGGCTTCGGAACTCGAGACCGCGTTGGCGCTCGATGACAATGATGCGGACGTGCACCGGATCCTCGCCGCGCTCAATCTGACGCGCCACGATTACGAAAGAGCCACGTATCATCAGGAGCGCGCGCTCGCCCTCAACCCGAATTACGATCTAGTAGTCGTGCAGCAGGGAGAGCTTCTGACCTGGCTGGGTCTGCCTGAGGAAGGCATCGACTGGATCAAGAAAGCGATGCGTCTCAACCCTTATCATCCCGAGCGTTTCTGGAGCCATCTGGGCCGCGCTTATTATTGCGCGGAGAAATACGCCGATGCCGCTGAGGCCTTTTCAAGGATCACACGAGCCGACTATACCCATCACGCGTTCCTCGCGGCGACATTCGCGCAGATGAACAATGCCGTCGCGGCTGGAGCTCACGCTGCCGAGGTTCTGAAGCGCGAACCAGGATTCTCGGTGGCAGCCCATCTTGCAACCCTGCACTACAAGCGCGAAGTGGACCGCCAGCGCCATGAAGCTGGCCTCATCAGGGCCGGCCTGCCGGCATAATCAATTCGAGTGGGAAAGAAGGCAGGGGACCGCTTTGCGGGCCCCGAGCTCTCAGCGCAGCGCCGCCGTGCGCACGACGAAGGACGTCGTCTCGAGCTTCGCAGTCGCGGTGCCCGAGAAACTGTCGCAGGACAGGCCCTGCATTGGATCGTCGACAAAGCCCATCGCGATCACGGACTGCGGCTTGACGAAATAGGCGCGCATCGCCGCCGTGTCGAGCTCGCCCATCAGCGTGACCGACATCGAGCGGCTGGCGCTGGGCGACAGCATCACGATCTTGAGCCAGATGCTCTCGCCCTTGGCCGCGGAGAGCCGGGTCGCGGTTGCGACCATGCCGTCGATGCGCTTGCCGACCACCGTGTTGATCTCGGTCGCGGGCGCGAGGTTGCGGGACGCGGGGCGGGCGGAGCGCGGGATCGGCGCGGAGGCGGCGACCACGTTGGCGCGGTCGACCGGCGAGGCGGAGGCCGGTGCGTAGGCCAGCGCCTGATAGGCCGACGACGATACGCTTGCGGTCGGCTGCGGGTCGGTGGCGAGTGCCTGGCGCGCCTTCAGCGCGGCGACCTGCGCGGGCGTTGCCTGCTGCGGCGTGGCCGGGAAATCCCAGAAGCCGCGGGCATTGATGATGTCTGCCGGCGTCTCCGGCTTGGCGGCAGCCGGCTTGTCAGCCACGGGCTTCGGCTTGGGCGCCGCAACGATTTGCGTATCCGCCGAGGCGAGCTGGAGCGTAGCGGCGACTGGCTTGGCGCGCGGCGTCGGCACCGGATCGGAGGACTTGGCTGCGGCTGCGACCACGGTCGGCGCGGACGGTTTGGCGGCCGCGGCGGGGCCGCCCTCGTCATCCTCGTCGCTGCTGCTGGCAGCCGGAGCCGACTTGCCCTTGAACAGCGCGGCGAAGAAATTCGGCTTGCTGCCGGCGTCCTCGCCATTGCCGCGCCGCTCGATGTCGGCCTTGGCGAACTCATAGCCCTTCAGCGGCGTGCCGTCGGTCGGGACATGGACCGTGCGGCCGTCCGGGAAGACGCGGGCAAGCTGGTCATGCGTCATGCGCGGCCAGTGCCGGATGCTGCCGGTGTCGAGATGCACGAAGGGCGAGCCGGAGGTCGGATAGAAGCCGACCCCGCCGCGCTGCAGCCGCAGGCCGGCGAAGCGGATCTGCTCCAGCGGCACGCCCGGAATGTAGAAGTCCATCGCATGTCCCAGCATGTGCTGGCTGAAGCGCGCGACGCCCGAGGAGCGGCGGCGGAGCATGGCGTTGGTGGCGGGGGAACGGTAGGAGGAGATGATCTGGATCGGCTGTTTGCCGTCGACGTCGCGATAGACTTCCCAGAGGATGTCGAAGAGGTGACGGTCCATGACCGTCTCGTCCTGGGTGCGCCAGTCGCGCAGGAAATGATTGAGCTGCTTCAGCGCCGCTTCGTCGAAGCGCCCGTCGCGCTTGAAGGTGACGGTGAGATCTTCGCCGGAATGGGTGTGGTGGAAGGAGAGCGTCTTGGTCTCGTTCAGCGCGGCGGCATCGTGAACTGAACCCGCTGCAGCAAACAGCAATACGGATGCGAGGCCGATCCGCGATCCAGCCTTCACGCCCACATGGGACAACGACAGCACAGCGAATTGGCGTGCGAGACCAGTCAGCACGTTAGAGCCCACCCAGTCGACCAGCGTTCAAAATGGACTCTCCCGCCAACCCCGTTAGCGCGCGAAAGAGGATGAACGCTTTGTTAAAGCGAGAAGGTTAATTTGAGGTTGACCTTCCCGCCCCCAAACCAAGTCAGAACGCAAACCTAACCGGTTGAGTGTGGCAAAAAAACGCCCGCTGCCTGAGTTCGGGTGGAGAATGTTTAACGTTAAGCGAACGCATCCAGAGGATGAGGTCGCTGTTTTGATTGAAGAATTTCAGAAGCAGCGATCAAGAGGCCTCAGCGGGTGAACACCCGCTGCTGCTGCGGACGGCGGCCAATCGGAGCCGGCGGCGGGGTCGGCGCCCCGAACAGCCGCTCGAAGAAGTTCAGACCGGACGAGCCGCCGCCATTGTTGGCTATCGCCACGCCGGACGGCAGCGTCGTCGCCGGGCGCGAATAGCTCGGCTGGGAGCGAGCTACGACGTTCTCGAGATCCTTGCCGCGGCCGTTCTTCAGGATGTTGATCATGGTCGCGTCGCGGCCATAGACGTCCTTGCGGAATTGCAGCTTGCCGCCATCGTCCACGAACGCGGTCTGGTAGGTGATGTTGACCGGGATCGGCGTCGGGAATTTCAGGTCGATCTCGCTCTTGCCGTACATGCTGCGCACGCGCTCCGGCGTGTACTTCTCGTTCGGCATGGCGATGTTGAGTAGAACGGACGCGTACTGATCCGGATTCTGTACACGCATGCAGCCATGGCTGAAGGCGCGTTCGTCCCGCGCGAACAGGTTCTTGTCCGGCGTGTCGTGCTGATAGACCAGGAACTTGTTCGGGAAGTTGAAGCGGATGCGGCCGAGGGCGTTCGCCTCACCCGGTGGCTGCGAGATGTGCACCGAACCGTCGCGATTCTGTTCGAGCTTGAGGCCCATGCGCTGAAGCACGGTCGGGTCCTGCTGAAGCGCCGGCAGATATTCGTTGTAGACGATCGAGGGCGGCACGTTCCAGGTCGGGTTGACCGTGATGTACTTCATCGTCTCGGTGAGGAGCGGCGTGGCGTGCTGGCCCGGCTTGCCGGTGACGACGCGGGTGGTCCAGACCTGCTGGCCCCGCTGCATCACCTTCAGCGTATAGTCCGGAATGTTGAGGATGACATAAGCGTCGCCCAGCGCAGGCACGCCGAGGTCGCGCGGCAGCCAGCGCCAGCGCTCCATGTTCACGAGCACAACGTCGATCTGCTTGTCGCGCTTCGGGCTGTTCAGCGCCTTGACCGTCTTGTCGTCGAGGATGCCGGTCGGCTTGATCTCGGCGCCGTCCTGGAATTTCCGCACGGCCTCTGCGACCGTGGCGTCATAGCGGGTGTCGCTGGCATTCTCGGCGATGCCGAGCTTGGCGCGGAGCTGCGGCACGCGCGGATCTTCCACGACGATCTCAGCCTGCTTCTTGCCGCGAGCCGGCGTGTATTTCATTGCGGGGCCGTCGGCGATCTCGATCACCGGGCCGTCGGTCTGGCCGCGCAGCTGTGCGAGCTTCGCCTTGAGTTCTTTGTAGAGCTTCTGCGGCGGATTGTAGCTGTCGAGCGCCGCGGAGGCATCGGTCGCGGTCGTGACCTTGGCGAGCACGTCGTTCGGGTCGACCGGATGCTCGGGATAAAGGATGTCGGCGCTGACTTGGGACCAGTGCATGCGGCCGCTCTGGGCCTGGCGTGCATAGTCGAACATGCTGGCGGTGAGCTTCAGCTCGGCATCGGCGAGGGCATCGGGCGTCGTAGCGGCGGCGAAATCCGGCACCGGATAGTCGGCGGGATTGAGGCCATCGGAGGCCGCATCCTTCAGCCGGGCGATCACGCCCTTGGCCGCAGCGGTGAGGCTGCCGCCCTGGGTCCAGACCGGCGCGTAGTCGCGCGCACCGTAAAACTTCTCGACGGCGGCGCGTTCGTTCTTGCGGTCGAAATGGCGCGAGGTCTTGGCGCCGATGATGTCCTTGAGCTTGTCGGCGACAGGCTGATCGGCGGCGGGAACGTTGCTCGCGGCCTTCAGCGGTTCGGACGCCGGGGTCGCTGTGGCGGCGGCAGGGGCCGCCGGAGTCGCCGGCGCCGTTGCAGTGTCAGCTTTGGCGGGCTCGGACTTTGCGGGTTCGGTCTTTGAAGGTTCGGTTTTGGCCGTTTCGCTCTTCGGCGCTTCGGTCGCGGGCGCGGTCGCGACGTCGGAGGGCTTGGTCTCGACCTTGTCCACTGTCGGCGCGGCTTCCGCCTTCACCGGCTCCTTCGCGGAGTCCTGAACCGTGGCGGTGGTGTCGAGCTTGATATCGGCTGCGCTCGGAGGCGGGACGTTTGCGGGCTCGGGGCGCGGGATCGCGGCTTCGATCGCGAGCTCGGCGGCGCTGCTGCGCGCCTGATCCTGCGCCAGGGCTGAGCCGCCCGACACCGTGAGGAAGGTCGCCGCGACCGCCATCAAGACGCGGTCAAAGCCTGCACGGTGGTTCAAACAGTCACGCATTGTGTCACACCCCTTGGGTGAACCGCCCCTGGTGGAACGGCTTTGTTATGTCTTTTCAGCTTCGGCTAAACCGCGCCGGCCTCTCGCAAGTTGCACGCCTGCACGCAACGATTCTTACGCAGACGATATACAGGCCCCGTTTTTGCAGCCAGCGTTACCCGGGACAACTCACGACAAACTGACTTCAAGAAAGCCCCTTTGCAACGGATAGTGCGCTTCTGCCACGCGCTTTTCCCTTTGTCTGTCACTTCCAGGTCACGGTTCGAATCGCAGTCGAATTCTTTCGTCATGCGAAGGGTTTAAGGCGACATCGCGCGATCGGGCAGTCGGCCGTTGGCAACGCGGCTCAGTGCGTCTCCTCGCTGCTTTTGCCGCCATGTCCGGGCACGTCGGCTTCATCGAGTTTTCGGTAGAGCGTGGACCGGCCGATTTTGAGGCGGCGGGCGACCTCCGACATCTGTCCGCGGTAATGCGAGATCGCAAAGCGGATGATCTCGTTCTCCATCTCCTCCAGCGGACGGACATCGCCGGTCGCGGTCAGCATGGCCAGGTTTCCTGCCGAGGGTAGGGGTGCAATCGGTATTTCATTACCCGAGACCAGCGAGGGCGCCGCAATCGGCTCGAGCATCAGCGGCGCGGTCGGAATCTCGGTTGCCACGTGCTGATGCGAGGCGAGCAGCGGAAAATCGTCGAGGCCGAGCTGGTCGCCGTCGCTCATCACCACCGCGCGGTAGACCGCGTTTTCGAGCTGGCGGATATTGCCCGGCCAGTCGAGCTGCGAAAGATGCGCCACCGCCTCGCCGCTGATGCCTGCGATGGCGCGGTTTTCTTCGGCGGCAAAGCGCGCCAGGAAATGCCGCAGGAGATGCGGAATGTCCTCGCGGCGGGCCCGCAGCGAGGGAATTGTCATCGGCAGCACGTGCAGACGATAAAACAAATCCTCGCGGAAATGGCCCTGCTTCACCCGCTCCAAAAGCTTGCGGTTGGTTGCCGAGATGATGCGGACATCGACTTTGACGGGCTTGCGGCCGCCGACCGCCTCCACCGCGCCCTCCTGGAGCGCGCGGAGCAGCTTGACCTGCGCGGTCAGGGGCAGCTCGCTGACCTCGTCCAGAAACAGCGTGCCGCCATGGGCTTCGACGAACTTGCCCATGTGCCGTTCGGTGGCGCCGGTGAAGGCACCTTTCTCGTGGCCGAACAGGATCGACTCGACGAGGTTGTCGGGAATCGCGCCGCAATTGACCGCAACGAACGGCTTTGCCTTGCGCTCGCCGCTGCCGTGGATGGCGCGCGCGAACATTTCCTTGCCGACGCCGGACTCGCCCTCGATCAGCACCGGTATCGACGAGCCCGCCGCCTTCTGCGCGGTCCGCATCACGCTCGCCATCGCCTCGGCGCGCGTGACGATGTCGGAGAAGGTCAGCCGTCCCTCGCGGCTGTGACGGATGCGCTGCAATTCACCCTTGAGCGCGGAGGCGTTAAGCGCATTGCGAAGCGACACCTGGAGCCGCTCCATGCCCACCGGCTTGACCACGAAATCGGCGGCACCCGCGCGCATCGCCGAGATCACGTTATCGATGCCGCCATGGGCGGTCTGCACGATCACGGGAATGGTCAGTCCGGCTTCGCGGATCTTCGCCAGCACGCCCATGCCGTCGAGGCCAGGCATCACCAGATCGAGCACCATGGCATCGATGGCGGGCGCGTCGGGGGCGGTGAGGATGGCAATCGCGGCGTCGCCCGAGTCCACGACGACCGTCTCATAGCCGCATTTCTGCACCATGTTCTCGACCAGCCGGCGGGCTACAGCGTCGTCATCGGCGATCAAAATACTGGCAGCCATGGTGTTCCCCGCACGCTACTACTATCTGTCTCGAATCGGGGCACTCTGGCCGAAGCCGATTAACGCACTCTTAAACCTTGATGGCCCCGCCCGCCGCCGCGATTGTTGAACACAGGTTTCCCACACAATGAATTCGCGCTCCAAATCCGCTCGTAATAAATCCGCTCGTACCAAGCCCGCCCTCGGCAAGCCGACCACCAAGAACTCCGCTGGCAAATCCCCTCCCAAGGCAAATTCCTCCAGGCCTGCGAGCAAGACCGCCAAGCTTCCGGAGTGGAACCTCGCCGATCTCTATTCCGGGATCGATGCTCCGGAAGTGGCGCGCGATCTCGAAAGGATGGACGCCGATTGCGTCGCGTTCGAGACGGACTACAGGGGCAAGCTCGCGACAGGAACAGCAAACGAAGATGGCGGAAAATGGCTCGCGCAGGCCGTGCGGCGCTATGAGTTGATCGACGATCTCGCCGGCCGTCTCGGCTCCTATGCCGGTCTGGTCCATGCCGGCGACAGCGTTGACCCTGCGATTTCAAAGTTTTACGGCGACGTCTCCGAGCGTCTGACGGCTGCGTCCACCCACCTTCTGTTCTTCGCGCTCGAACTCAATCGCATCGATGACGATATTTTGACCGGCGCAATGCAGGCGCCGGAGCTGGCGCATTACCGTCCCTGGATCGAGGATTTGCGCAAGGAGAAGCCGTACCAGCTCGACGACGAGCTCGAGCAGCTTTTCCTGGAGAAGGCGCAGACCGCCTATTCCGCCTGGAACAGGCTGTTCGACCAGACCATCTCGGGTCTTCGCTTCAAGATCGGCGCAAAGGAGCTGGCGATCGAGCCGACGTTGAATCTGCTGCAGGACCGCGACGGCGCCAAGCGCAGGAGCGCGGCGCAAGCGCTGGGAAAAACCTTCAAGGCCAATGAGCGCACCTTCGCGCTGATCACCAACACCCTCGCCAAGGACAAGGACATTTCCGACCGCTGGCGCGGCTTCAAGGACGTCGCGGATTCCCGGCATCTGAACAACCGCGTCGAGCGCGAGGTTGTGGATGCGCTGGTCGCCTCCGTGCGCGCAGCCTACCCAAAACTGTCCCACCGCTACTACGCGCTTAAGGCGCGCTGGTTCAAGAAGAAGCGGCTCGCCCATTGGGACCGCAATGCGCCGCTGCCCTTTGCCGCGACCGGCACTATCGCCTGGCCCGAGGCGCGCAGCATGGTGCTATCGGCCTATCGCGGCTTCTCGCCTGACATGGCCGACATCGCCGAGCGCTTCTTCACCGACCGCTGGATCGATGCGCCGGTGCGCCCGGGCAAGGTGCCGGGCGCCTTCTCGCATCCGACCACGCCGTCGGCGCACCCCTATGTGCTGATGAACTATCAGGGCAAGCCGCGCGACGTGATGACGCTCGCCCACGAGCTCGGCCACGGCGTGCACCAGGTGCTGGCGGCGAAAAACGGTGCGCTGATGGCGCCGACGCCGCTGACGCTGGCGGAGACTGCGAGCGTATTCGGCGAGATGCTCACGTTCAAACGGCTCCTGGCGCAGACCAAAAATGCAAGGCAGCGCCAGGCCCTGCTCGCCGGCAAGGTCGAGGACATGATCAACACCGTGGTGCGGCAGATCGCGTTCTATTCGTTCGAGCGCGCGGTCCACACCGAGCGCAAGAACGGCGAGCTCACCGCGACGCGGCTCGGCGAGATCTGGCTCTCGGTGCAAGGCGAGAGCCTGGGGCCTGCGATCGAGATCAAGGCGGGCTACGAGAACTACTGGATGTACATCCCGCACTTCATCCACTCGCCGTTCTACGTCTACGCCTATGCCTTCGGTGATTGTCTCGTGAACTCGCTCTATGCCGTCTACGAGAACGCGGCCGAAGGCTTTGCCGAACGCTATCTCGGCATGCTCGCAGCCGGCGGCACCAAGCATTATTCCGAGCTGCTGCGTCCGTTCGGGCTGGATGCCAAAGACCCAAAATTCTGGGATGGCGGTCTTTCGGTCATTGCCGGCATGATCGACGAGCTCGAGGCGATGGGCTGATGCCGCGCATTCCTCGGAGCGCGTGGCTTTCGACCTGATGTCTGGGTACCGGCTGCTCAGCGGAGCTACGCCGGATAGAAGCGCAAGCTGCGTCTTGGCGCATTCATGCCGAACGGGGGCGTTGCGAATATTTGTAGCGCTGTGAGTTCCAATCCGCGCCTCCACGCTCCCTGGCGGTCCTCGCGATCGTCTTGATATTTGCTACGTGGGATTGAACGTTCGCGCGGCCCGCAAGACTAACCTTGATAGATTGCGGATATAATTTTCAACTATTGATTGTGGATCGGTCGATTTTGCCTGGGGAGATGCCCATGCGCGATCAAGGGCCCGCCGCGCCAGTTCCCGAAGCACGAAATACTGCAGCGGTCGATGAGGAGACGCCCTGGTGCGAGAAGCACCATCAAATCGTCCGCGACGAGATCGCGGCAATCAACACGCGGCGTGAGCCGGAACGGCGCCTCGATCCCGCTACCCTGGAGCCTTGCCAGTTGCTCGACGTCGTCGGGCTCGCGTTGTCCGGCGGCGGCATCCGCTCGTCGGCCCTTTGCCTCGGCGTGCTACAAGCCTTGAATCACCACAACCTGATCGGGCGGATCGACTATCTCTCCACGGTGTCGGGTGGCGGCTATATCGGCACTTCGCTCAGCGCGACCATGACGGCGGCAGGGCGGTTTGTATTCGGTGAAAGGCCGGTCGCAGGTACCGTAACCGCTGCCGAAATCAGCGACACGCCTTCGGTCGGACATCTCCGCAACTATTCCAACTATCTGATTCCCGCCGGCGCACGCGATCTTCTGACCGGATTTGCGATTGTCGTGCGCGGCTTGGTGGCCAATATCGGGCTGACGTTGCCCATCGTGCTACTGCTTGCCGCCGTCACCATATGGTCGACGCCGTTGCGCAGTTGCCTGACGGTCGCGAACGTCTTTGGTATCGGCCTCAACGATCGCAAATTGTGCGAATTGCATGATTTTGGCAGCATCGATCGTTACGGCTTCAGCGCCTTTGGCGCGGCCGCGGCGCTGGTGCTGCTTCTCTGCGGCGGGCTGACCTATTTGAGCTCCCGTGCCGTTCGCGGCAACGGCCCCAGCATCGTGTGCGCCTACCTTGCCGGTATAGCCTTGCTGCTCGGCGTCGCCTGCGACTTTGCACGGTTTCTCAAGGTCCAGCACTTTGCGCTGACCCTGGCCATCGCTGTCATCGGGGTCGTCCTGTTCTTCGGATGGGCACTCAAGCAGTCGTTCGCGAGCCCGGGAAAGCGGCAGGAATTTCGCTCGCATTGGCCGAGTATGGGCGCGACCTTTCTGGTGCTGCTGGCGGCGATCGCCTTCTTCGAATTTCAGCCGTTCATGCTGGAGCAGATGTTTGATGTTGCCGAGAGCAACGCAATCGGCGGACCGGCTGCCGCTGTTGCAATCACCTGGATCAAGTCGCTCGCGGCAGCCGCTGCGCCAATCGGCATCATCGTCACCGCATTCAGGCAGCAGTTCGCTGAACTGCTGAAAGGCAACAGCGTATCTTCGCAATGGGGATCGCTGGTGCTCGCGGTCGTCGCCAAGGTGGCGCTTTGGATTGCGGGCCTCGCACTTCCGCTCATCATCTGGGTCGCATACCTCTATTTGTCGTATTGGGGCATCGCCAACGACTTGTTCGAGAGGTGCCCGTCGGCTCTGGGGGCTACCTCCCAAAGAGAGTGCCTGGTCAACGCCAGATCGAATACGCCGTCCGGGAGTTTGGCAGGCAAGATCCAGTTCGATGCCAGCAAGGGTACCCTGTCAGCCGAGATTACGCCGCAGGCCGCGCCGCCGGTCGTGGCCGATACCGAGCGGTTGACACCCACTTGGCATGCCCCGGCATGGCTCGAATTCCTGGCCCAGAAGGCGGGGCATCTGGTTCAGGCCCGCATTCCCAGTCTGTTCCAGGGTTCGGCCTCGGAACTCAGCTACTCGTTCAGTCTTCCGATGGTGATCCTCTACACGTTTGCCGGGCTCCTGCTGTTTGCCATCTCGTTCTGCCTGACGCCGAATGCGAACTCGCTGCATCGGCTCTATCGCGATCGGCTGAGCAAGGCTTTCCTGTTCGATCCGACTCGTTCGGCCGACGGTGGCATCGCCCGGGCCGAAGCCAGCCTCGATCAGGGGCGTGATTTCAGGACGCTCGATCGCATGAAGCTGACCGATCTCTACGCCGCTCCGACCGAGACCGCCCGTATTCCGGGGCAGCCGGCAACGCCGACGTTGCGCGGGCCGTATCAACTCATCAATACGGCGCTAAATATTCAAGGCTCGGACTTTGCCAACCGGCGTGGCCGCAACGCGGACTTCTTCATGTTCTCCGCCCTGAACGTCGGTAGCGAGGCAACGGGCTATGCATCCACCGGCTTGCTGCAGGACGATGAGCAAAGTCTCGACCTTGCGACGGCAATGGCGATTTCCGGCGCGGCGGCTTCCTCGAACATGGGCTCGAACTCGATCAAGGCGCTGACACCCACGCTCGCGCTTCTCAACGTACGGCTGGGCTACTGGCTGAAGAACCCGCGTTACGTCGACGCGCGCGTGCGGCCGCAGCGCCGCTCCACACCGCTTTATTTCTGGTCCGAAATCTCGGGGCGGCTGTACGAGAATAGCGACAGTGTCTACCTGACGGACGGCGGCCACATCGAAAATCTTGGCGTCTACGAGCTGTTGCGCCGCCGCTGCAAGGTGATCATTGCGGTGGATGCGGAAGCCGATGCGCCGATGAATTTCGGTTCGCTGATGACGCTGCAGCGCTACGCCCGCATTGATCTCGGCGTCCGGATCGACTTGCCATGGACGCCGATTCGCGAACGCACTCGCGCGCTGATGGCGCGCAATGCCGACAAGGCCGGCGATCCGTCGTCTCCTCCCGATGTGGACGGCGACGCTCCGCAAGACCACGTTCACGTCGCAATCGGCTGCATCGATTACGGGGGAGAGGAGAAGGGCTATCTCGTCTATGTCAAATCTTCGCTCACCAGGGATGAGAACGACTACATCCGGGACTACGCGCGGCGGAATGATCGCTTTCCGCACGAGACCACCGGCGATCAGTTCTTCTCGGAGGAGCAGTTCGAGGTCTATCGTGCGCTTGGTTTCCACATGACCCATGGCTTCCTCGCCGGCGACCATCCCGTCGCGGTCGGTCCCGGTACGGCGCCGCGCACGGCGCGGTTCACCGAGGCGGGCGAGAAGGCGATCGACGAGGTTCGCCGTTCCCTGGGCTGGCCGGTCGTCGAGCGGCCCACGATGATGGCGGGGACGATCGCCGGGCTGGATCAGGGGTAGGCTGGCGGTAAAACATTTGTTGAACGGTTTGGCGAGGTGTGTTATACATATGTATAATATGCTGGTTGGACCCTGGCCATGAAGATCGAGATCAAGAAGATCGGCAATTCGGATGGTCTGCTGTTGCCCCGGGAGTTGATGCAGCGGCTCGACCTCAAGCGCGGACAGCAATTGCACATTGTGGAATTGCCCAGCGGGGGCTTTCAGGCCGTGCCGTACGATCCTGATTTCGAGCGAACGATGGAAATCGCCGACGAGGTGATGGACAAGTATCGCGATACACTCGCTGCGCTCGCCAAATAATCGGCTCTGGCATGAGCGATCCTCAGGCGCCGCTCTGGATCACCTACGAGCAGGCTGTCGCGCTTCACGCTCGACAACTCCGCCGTTTCGGCGGAGCGCCGGGATTGCGCGACGAAGGCATGTTGCGCTCGGCGCTGGATCGACCGATCAACAAATGGCGCGACGAGCAGGCGCCGCTGGACGAGCTTGCCGCCGCCTATGCATTTGGGCTCGCAAAAAATCACGCATTCGTCGATGGAAACAAGCGCATTGTTTTCATGGCGATGATGGTCTTTCTGCGCAAGAACGGCGTGGCGTTCAGTCCCGATCCGGCAGAAGCGACAATCATCATGCTTTCCCTCGCCGCCGGCGAAGTCAGCGAGCAGAGCCTTGCGCGCTGGATCCGCGACAATTGGAATTCCAAATGACCTGATTTGCGGGAAAACCGCTCATTGGTGCCGTTGCCCTGCCCGAAGGTTTGCGGTATTGCCAGCCGGGAATTGACTTTCGACTGGGGACATCCATGGCTGACCATAGCGAAGTGGCGTACACCACCGCCGACGGCAATGACTACGTTGCCCACGAGCAGACCTATGAGGGCTTCATCAAGCTGGTGAAGTACGGCACGGCCTCGGTCGCGCTCATCGTGATCCTGATGGCGATCTTCCTGACCTGATCCATCGCCGGCCGCACCGCCAATGCCGGCGGTGCCCAGAAAATTTGCACACAAGCCGGTTCTAAAACCGGTATCCAACGTTGCGGGAGTAACGCTAAGTTCGCGTGCGCGCTTTTTCCCGCGTCGCCGGAGGGCCTATGAAGATCGCCGTTGCCAAGGAAATCGATCCGTCGGAGCCGCGGGTCGCCGCTTCGCCTGATACGGTGAAGAAGTTTAAGGCGTTGGGCGCCGAGATCGTGATCGAGCCGGGTGCCGGCCTGAAGTCGGGCCTGCCGGATTCCGAATTCACCGCGGCGGGCGCCACCGTCAGCGCGGATGCGCTGAAGGACGCCGACATCATCATCAAGGTGAAGCGCCCCGAGGCCTCCGAGCTCGCGCAGTACAAGCGCGGCGCGCTCGTCATCGCCATCATGGATCCCTATGGCAACGAGGCCGCGCTGAAGACGATGGCCGACGCCGGCATCTCGGCCTTCGCGATGGAATTGATGCCGCGCATCACGCGCGCGCAGGTGATGGACGTGCTGTCCTCGCAGGCGAACCTCGCCGGCTACCGCGCCGTGATCGAGGGCGCCGAAGCCTTCGGCCGTGCCTTCCCGATGATGATGACGGCGGCCGGTACCATTCCCGCCGCCAAGGTGTTCGTGATGGGCGTCGGAGTCGCTGGCCTGCAGGCGATCGCGACTGCGCGTCGCCTCGGCGCCGTCGTCACCGCGACTGACGTGCGCCCCGCGACCAAGGAGCAGGTGGAATCGCTGGGCGCAAAATTCCTTGCCGTCGAGGACGAAGAGTTCAAGAACGCGCAGACCGCCGGCGGCTACGCCAAGGAAATGTCCAAGGAGTACCAGGCCAAGCAGGCCGCGCTCACCGCCGAGCACATCAAGAAGCAGGACATCGTGATCACGACCGCGCTGATCCCGGGCCGCCCGGCGCCGAAGCTCGTCTCGGCCGAGATGGTCAAATCGATGAAGCCCGGATCGGTGCTGGTCGATCTCGCCGTCGAGCGCGGCGGCAATGTCGAGGGCGCAAAGCCCGGCGAGGTCGCCGAGCTCGATGGCATCAAGATCGTCGGCTACACCAATGTTGCCGGCCGCGTCGCGGCGTCGGCTTCCAGTCTCTACGCGCGCAACCTGTTCAATTTCATCGAGACCATGGTCGACAAGGCCAGCAAGGCGCTGGCCGTCAATTGGGACGATGAACTCGTCAAAGCGACGGCGCTGACCAGGGACGGCGCTGTCATCCACCCGAACTTCCAGCCGAAAGCCTAGGAGAGCCGCCATGGAGCACATTGCACAGGTCGTCGACCCCTTCGTCTTCCGGCTGTCGATTTTCGTTCTCGCCGTTTTCGTCGGCTATTTCGTGGTGTGGTCGGTGACGCCGGCGTTGCATACGCCGCTGATGAGCGTGACCAACGCGATCTCGTCGGTGATCGTGGTCGGCGCGCTGCTCGCGGTCGGCGTCGGCATGATCTCGAGCGGCTCGGGCTGGGCGCGCGGCTTCGGCTTCATCGCGCTGATCTTCGCCTGTGTGAACATTTTCGGCGGCTTCCTTGTCACCCAGCGCATGCTGGCGATGTACAAGAAGAAAGTGAAGTGAGCGGCGTGCACCTCGGGGTGACGAAGACAATGGGGGACCTGAGATGAACGCCAATCTGGCTGCAGTTCTGTATCTCGTGGCGGGTGTGCTGTTCATCCTGTCACTGCGCGGGCTGTCGAGCCCCGCCTCATCCCGGCAGGGCAATTTCTTCGGCATGATCGGCATGGGAATCGCGGTCGCGACCACGCTGGCCAGCCATCCGCCGGCAGACGGCCTCGCCTGGCTGCTGGTCATCCTCGGCATCGCCATCGGCGGCAGCGTCGGCGCCGTGATTGCGCGCCGGGTGCCGATGACCTCGATGCCGGAACTGGTCGCGGCCTTCCACTCGCTGGTCGGTATGGCCGCAGTCCTGGTCGCCGCCGGCGCGTTCTACGCGCCAGAGGCCTTCGACATCGGCGCGCCCGGCAACATCCATCCGCAGAGCCTGGTCGAGATGTCGCTCGGCGTCGCCATCGGCGCGCTGACGTTCACCGGCTCGGTGATCGCGTTCCTGAAGCTGTCCGCCCGCATGAGCGGCGCGCCGATCATCCTGCCGTTCCGCCATGTCATCAACATTGTGCTGGCGCTGGCGCTGGTGTTCTTCATCGTCGGCCTGGTGCTGTCCGGCAGCGCGCTCGACTTCTGGCTGATCGTCATCCTCGCGCTGGCGCTCGGCGTGCTCATGATCATCCCGATCGGCGGCGCCGACATGCCGGTCGTGATCTCGATGTTGAACTCCTATTCGGGCTGGGCGGCGGCGGGCATCGGCTTCACGCTCGGCAACTCCGCACTGATCATCACCGGCGCGCTGGTCGGATCGTCGGGCGCGATCCTGTCCTACATCATGTGCCACGCGATGAACCGCTCCTTCATCTCGGTCATCCTCGGCGGCTTCGGCGGCGAGACCGCCGCGGCCGGCGGCGCGACCGGTGAGCAGAAGCCGGCCAAGCTCGGCTCGGCGGACGATGCCGCCTTCATCATGAAGAACGCCTCCAAGGTCATCATCGTGCCCGGCTACGGCATGGCGGTGGCGCAGGCCCAGCATGCGCTGCGCGAAATGGGCGACGTCCTGAAGAAGGAAGGGGTCGAGGTGAAGTACGCGATCCACCCGGTCGCGGGCCGCATGCCTGGCCACATGAACGTGCTGCTGGCGGAAGCCAACGTGCCCTATGACGAGGTATTCGAGCTCGAGGACATCAACTCCGAATTCGCGCAGGCCGACATCGCCTTCGTGATCGGCGCCAACGACGTCACCAATCCGGCCGCCGAAGAGGACAAGACCTCGCCGATCTACGGCATGCCGGTGCTCCAGGTCTGGAAGGCCGGCACCGTGATGTTCATCAAGCGCTCGCTCGCCTCGGGCTACGCCGGCATCGACAATCCGCTGTTCTATCGCGACAACACCATGATGCTGCTCGGCGACGCCAAGAAGGTGACCGAGAACATCGTCAAGGCGATGTAGCAGCCGAGGCAGGCGGACCGTGGCCCCTGAACAATGAGTGGCACCGGTCCCATCGCATGCCGCCGAAGGCGACGCGGAAGCAGCGCGTCGCATGGCACGCTGCCCGCGTGGCGGCGTGTGGCTGCCGCGAGATCCCCTTGAGTATCCGGCTCGATGTCATGAAATTGCTGCGGAGCCGTCGCAAGCCCTAAGTCGGGAGCGGGCGACGCAGTCATGATATTCGTGAAATGGATCGTTCTCCTGCTCGTGACCGGCTATCTCGCCGGTCTCACCGTGCTGTATGTCAGGCAGCGCGAGATGCTGTTTCCGATCCCAACCGCCGCGCGTACGACGCCGGCAGCGGCGGGCTTTCCGGAAGCAGAGGAGCATGTCCTGACCTCGTCGGACGGCGAGAAGGTCATCGTCTGGCACGCGCCGGCAAAGCCCGGCCGGTCCGTCGTCCTCTATTTCCACGGCAACGGCGACTCTCTGGCCGGCCTGGTCGGCCGTTTCAAGGCCATCACGGCCGATGGCACCGGCCTCGTCGCGCTGTCCTATCGCGGCTATGCCGGCTCGAGCGGCGCGCCGAGCGAGCAGGGGCTGTTGCTCGATGCTGCGGCCGCCTACGCTTTCACGAGCGCGCGCTACGCGGCGGAACGGATCATCGTCTGGGGCTTTTCGCTCGGGACCGGCGTTGCGGTCGCGGTCGCTTCCGAGCATCCGGTGGGCAAATTGATCCTGGAGGCACCTTACACGTCGGCCGTCGATGTTGCCGCCTCGCTCTACCGGTTCGTTCCGGTCCGCCTGCTCATGCGCGACCCATTCCGTTCCGACGAGCGCGTTGCCCGCGTCACGGTGCCGCTGCTCGTGATGCACGGCACCGATGACCTTGTCATTTCGATCGTGTTCGGAGAGCGTTTGTTCGCGCTCGCGCATGAACCGAAGCAGTTCGTCCGCTTTGCGGGCGGTGGACACGACAATCTCGATTCTTTTGGCGCGATCGAAACGGTGAGGCATTTCATTGTATCCTAGACCGTCCGTGACGAGGTGTGTCTGCGCGCTCATCACCTTGGGCATCGCGCTGTTGCCGCGGCATGCATGGGCCGCAACCGGGCTCGACGGTGCGACGATGCGCTGGCCCTATGCGCTGCCCTTTGGCGGCCTTTTGCTGTCGATCGCACTGGGGCCGCTGCTGTTTCCAAAGTTCTGGCACCACCATTACGGCAAGATCGCCGCGGCCTGGTCACTGCTGGCGCTCGGCTCGCTCGTCTGGTTCGCTGGCGGCATGGCGACGCTCGCCGCGTTCGTCCACGCCATGCTCGCCGAATATTTCGGCTTCATCGTGCTGCTGTTCTCGCTCTATGTCGTGGGGGGCGGCATTCTCATCAGCGGCGACATCAAGGGTACGCCGGCGGCCAATACCGGCATCCTCGCGCTCGGTACGCTGATGGCGAGCGTCGTCGGCACCACGGGGGCCGCCATGATCTTGATCCGTCCGCTGATCCGCGCCAATCGGGCGCGGCGCTATAACGCCCACATCGTCGTCTTTTTTATCATCCTGGTCGCCAATGTCGGCGGCGCACTGAGTCCGCTCGGCGATCCGCCGCTGTTCGTCGGCTTCCTGCATGGCGTCGACTTCTTCTGGACAACGCGGACCATCTGGTTCCAGACGGCGATCGTTGCTGGACTATTGCTCGCCATCTTTGTTGTCGTCGACGCCTGGCGCTTCCGCAGGGAGCCGTTGTTTGCCGACGTAGGGCCGGCGGAGCCGCTGCGGATCCGCGGGCTGATCAATCTGCCGCTGATCGCGATGATCGTCGCCAGCCTGCTCGCCTCGGCGATGTGGAAGCCCGGCATCGCCTTCGACATCCTCGGAACGAAGCTGGAGCTGGAAAGCCTGGCCCGCAATGTGGTGCTGCTGGCCATTGCCGCCCTGTCGGTCTGGCTAACGCCGGACGAGCACAGACACGCCAACGGCTTCACCTGGGAGCCGATCCGCGAGGTCGCAAAGCTGTTCGCCGCCATCTTTGTCGCCATCATCCCGGTGCTGGCCATGCTCGACGCGGGCCACCACGGCGCCTTCGCCTGGCTGCTGTCGGCGGTGACGGCGCCAGACGGGGCGCCGCGCGAGGTCGCGTATTTCTGGTTCACCGGCCTGACGTCGGCCTTCCTCGACAACGCGCCGACCTACCTGCTGTTCTTCGAACTCGCCGGCGGCGACCCGCAGGTGCTGATGGGCGAGCTCTCGGGCACGCTTGCTTCGATCTCGATGGGGGCCGTCTACATGGGGGCACTCACTTATATCGGCAACGCGCCGAATTTCATGGTGAGCAGCATCGCAAGCGAGAGCGGCATCGAGATGCCGAGCTTCTTCGGTTATCTCCTGCGCGCCGGCGCCGTGCTGATCCCGCTGTTTTTGCTGCTGACCCTGCTGCCTGTCGCGCCGATCCTGCACTGGCATTGAATCTGCCTGCCAATTTGCTACTGCTCCTATCGAACAATTGGAGCCGGTGGATGAGCGCGCATAGCCCGATGCCCCAGTCAGCCTGGATCTTTCCGGCGCTGGCCGTGCTGCTGTTCATGGCCGTCGGCGCGACGGACTATGTATTCACGCTCTCGCTGGGCGGACTTGTCTTCGCGACCGTCCTGCTCGTCATCCTGTTCGGCACGGTGTTCGCCGCTGTCCATCATGCCGAGGTGATCGCCGAACGGGTCGGCGAGCCCTATGGAACGCTGGTGCTGACGCTCTCGGTTACCATCATCGAGGTAGCGTTGATCACCACGATCATGTTAGGAGCCAAGCCCGCCCCGCAACTGGCGCGCGACACCGTGTTCGCCGTGGTCATGATCGTCTGCAACGGCCTCGTCGGGCTCTGCATCTTCATCGGCGGTCTGCGCTATCGCGAGCAGGGCTTTCAGCTCTCCGGCGCCAACGTCTATCTGAGCGTACTGTTCGCGCTCGCGACCATCACGCTGATCATGCCGAACTACACGACCACCACGCCGGGCCCGGCCTATTCGGCGGTCCAGCTCGGCTTTGTCGACGTTGTTACGCTCGCGCTCTACGGGGTGTTCCTCTATACCCAGACCGTTCTGCACAAGGACTATTTCGTCCACGAGCGGACAGACGGCGAGGGTGCGGGCGCCCATCTCTCGGGCCGGATATTTTGGCTGAGCGTTGCTTTGCTGCTTGTCTCGCTGCTGGCGGTGGTGCTGCTCGCGAAGAAATTCTCGCTGGTTGTCGATGCGGTCGGCGCCAAGATCGGTGCGCCGCCGGCCTTTGCCGGCCTGCTCGTTGCAGTTCTGATCCTGTTGCCGGAAGGTGTCGCGGCCGTCTCGGCGGCCCGCAAGAACGATCTGCAGAAGAGCATCAACCTTGCGCTCGGGTCGTCTCTGGCCACCATCGGGCTGACCATCCCAGCCGTCGGCGTTGCCACCTACGCGTTCGACAAGGAGCTCGAGCTTGGACTCAACGAGCAGGGGATTGTCCTGCTGGCGCTGACCTTCTTTCTGAGCATGCTGACCTTCGGCACGGGCAGAACCAACGTCCTGTTCGGGCTGGTGCATTTGGTGGTATTTGCCGTCTACGTGTTCATGGTCTTCGTCCCCTAGAGCGGAATGAGATCGAATCGTCATCGCGTTTAGGCACGGTTGCGTCCCAGGAGAATTCCAATGCTTGCCGCCAAATCCGAGGTTCAGATCGACAACGAGGAGGTCCGGGTCACCGAGTGGCGGCTGGCGCCGGGCAGCGCGACCGGGCATCACACCCACGGGATGGACTACGTGATCGTTCCCGTCGTCGCCGCCGAAATGACCATCGTGGCGCCCGGCGGCGAACGCTCCAAGGCGCAGCTTGCTGCCGGAAAATCCTATTTTCGCAAGGCCGGCGTCCAACATGATGTGCTTAACGAAACCTCAACCGAGATCGTGTTCCTTGAGATCGAGCTGAAGCCGTAAGTCCGGCGTTACTATTTGCCATCGATCGGTCGCAGTTGATCCCTTACTATGCCTCAAAGTTCCCGCATCAGATCGCGGGGAGTGGCCGGAATGCTGAAATACATCGCTAAAATTTCGATGGACATCTTCCCCTCGGTGCTCGCGACGATCATCGGGGCGTACATCGTTAATCATTACATCAATGCCAAGCCGGCGGCGGATGCGCCTGCGGCTGTGGTGGCGCCCGCCCAAGCCGGCAAGAATGGCAAGCCCGCCGATGTCGCCAACCTCCCGGCGCCGGGTGTCAAGGCCAAGGGCATCTCCGAGAAGAGCGTGACGGACAAGCCGGCGGCCGAGAAGCCCGCCGATCACCCGGCGGCCGAGACCAAGGCTGCGGACTCCAAAGCTGCTGATTCCAAGGACTCGAAGGCTGCCGAGTCCAAGACTGCGGACGTAACACCGGCCGAGACCGCGCCGGCCGGCCCGCGCGGCCGGCCTTCGGCGCGTGAGAAGGCCGCCGCCGCCAAGTCCACCCCGGCTGTTGCCGCTCCCGTGACCGCCGCTCCGGTGGTCGAGGCCAGTTCGGCGCCGGTTGCAGCCTCGCCAGCCGCTAGCCCCGACGCCAACGATCTCGTCCGTGCCGCGATCGAGCGTTTGCGCAAGTCCTCTGAGAGCAAGTCGCCTGAGACCAAGTCTGCCGACAAGTCGCCGGAGCTAGCGCCGCAGGAAGCTAGCCGCGCACCGGAAGCGGGACCCCGCGTCCAGGAAGCGCCGCGCGTCGTGACCGCGGCGCCGTCGATGGTGCGCCCGCTGCCGCCGCCGATCACGGTGTCGACACCGCAAGCCGAGACCTATGCCAACGGACCGTCGCCGGCGAGCCCGCCCTACACGGCCTCGGTCGATAACGACAATGTCAACCGCCTGACGCCGCCGGCTGACATCCCCGTCCCGATGATTGCGCCGCCGCTCGACCTGCGCGCGGACGCAGGCGGCCCGATGGTGCGGCCCAAGACCAATGTCGCCGACGAAATGTTGTCCGGCGTCAAGTCGATGTTCCACGCCGTTATTCCGAAGAGCATCACCCCGGATTAATAAGACGCCTGCGTTGCGCTCGATCGCCCCTCAGCCGCCGACGCGGGCAAGGCCGCTGCGCGCGGCGTCGTCGCGCGGACGAAGCGAGACAGCCTTGGTGTAGGACGCCGCCGCCTTGGTCCTGTCGCCCAGCCGCTCATAGACCTGCCCTCGTGTCGTCCAGATCTGGGCATTGTGCGGCTCGGCCTCCGAAGCCTCGTCAAGGTCGGCCGCAGCCTCCTTGACCTTGCCGACGGCGAGATAGCTGACGGCGCGGCCAAGCAGCGGCTCAGCCTTCTGTGGGTTGAGCCCGTTTGCCGCACCGAAATCGGCGATCGCAAGCTCGTGCTCGTTGCTGCCCTGGTAGATTAGGGCCCGGCCATAGAGAGCCTGTGCGTTGTAGGGATCGAGCGCGACAGCGCGATTGAACTCGTCGAGTGCCGCGACTGCATCTCCGGACTTCGCCAGGGCCTGGCCTTTGGCCGTACGGCTTTGCGCTTCGTTGACACTGCCGGCACTGACAGCGCTTTCGGTGGCCACTGCCTTGGGCGCTTCCTGAGGCTTCTCCTTTTCCGGCATCAGCGAGCCCAGGTCGAAGGAGCAGCCACAGAGCGCGATTGACACCAGAGCCAGCGTGAACGGTCGCTGCCAGGTTCGGCATGCGCGTCCCAGGCTGAGCTCAGGGAAAGGGAGGGCCATCTACGGTTGGCTCGCGCTGGTGCCGCATCGGTAGTGCCCCGTCCCAGAAAAGGCACCTCTACAAAACAATAACGCGGGCCCGGGGCCCGCGTCATCGAAAACTCAGTCTTGTAAATTCGGCAAGATCAGCGGGGTCCGCGCGGACCGGCACCCGGGCCACTACGGCCGCCGGCAGCACCACGATCGCCGCCGGGACCCGCGCCGAACACCGGCTTCGGCTTCATCGGCAACAGGCCTTCACGCTGCAGCTTCTTGCGGGCGAGCTTGCGCGCGCGGCGCACGGCTTCGGCCTTTTCGCGGGCCTTCTTCTCGGAGGGCTTTTCGTAGTGACCGCGGAGCTTCATCTCGCGGAAAATGCCCTCGCGCTGCATCTTCTTCTTCAGCGCCTTGAGAGCTTGGTCGACATTGTTATCGCGGACGAGAACCTGCACGCGGCATCCTCTTTGGTGGATCGGATTTGAATTCTGGTAAGTCTAAGGGGATGGCAAAGCGCAAGCCCTTAACCTTGAGGGCGCGGATGTATCAGACAAAACCTGACATGTCCACCTGCGAAGCGGTCTATCGGGCCAAGTTATGCCATTAAATGGGGCGAAAACTCCGCCTTGCGGTCGCATTTTGGGTGATTTGGTGCCAAAAGGCGGGCCGTTTTCCGGAAGTTGATCCGGAAAATCTGGAAATTTGGGGAGACGTCACATGGACATGAAGAAATGTGCCGCCGAGGCCATCGGTACCTTCTGGCTCACATTCGCAGGCTGCGGCAGCGCCGTGATCGCGGCCGCCCTTCCGCAGGTCGGCATCGGCTTGGTCGGCGTGTCCCTCGCGTTCGGCCTGAGCGTCGTTACCATGGCCTATGCGATCGGCCATATCTCGGGCTGCCATCTCAACCCGGCCGTCACGGTCGGCCTTGCAGCTGGCGGACGCTTTCCAACTGGGCAGATCCTGCCCTACGTGATTGCGCAGGTGGCTGGCGCGATCGTGGCCGCGTGGCTGCTCTACGTCATCGCAAGCGGGGCTCCCGGGTTCGACGTCACCAAGGGCTTCGCATCGAACGGCTACGACGCGCATTCACCCGGTCAATACAGCATGATCGTGTGCTTCATCACCGAGGTGGTGATGACCATGATGTTCCTGTTCGTCATCATGGGCGCGACTCATGGCCGCGCGCCCGCCGGTTTTGCGCCACTCGCGATCGGGCTCGCGCTGGTGATGATCCATCTCGTCAGCATTCCCGTCACCAACACGTCGGTAAACCCGGCGCGCAGCACGGGACCGGCCCTGTTTGTCGGCGGCTGGGCGCTGGCTCAGCTCTGGCTGTTCTGGGTCGCACCGCTGATCGGTGGCGCGCTGGGCGGCGTGATCTATCGCTGGCTGAGCGAAGAGCCCACCGGCGTCGTCGCGGGCGCGAAGACGGCGTGATCGGAGAGCGGGATCGCAGGCAATCGCCGCGGTCCCGTTACTTGCCCGTTGCCGGCTTGACTTCGGTGACGTGGCCCATCTTGCGGCCGGGGCGCGGCGCGCCCTTGCCGTAGATGTGGACGGTCGCGCCCGGGGCGGTCAGCCATCTCTCGTAATCGTTGATCTCGTCGCCGATCAGATTGGTCATGGTGACAACCTCGCCGTGGCGCACAGGCCTGCCGAGCGGCCAGCCGGCAATGGCACGGATGTGCTGCTCGAACTGGGAGACAGACGCGCCGTCCAGCGTCCAGTGTCCGGAATTGTGCACGCGCGGGGCGATCTCGTTGACCAGCACCTTCGGTCCGGTGCCATTGGCGAGAACGAACATCTCGACGGCGAGCACGCCGACATAGTCCAGTGCGTTTGCGATTTTACCTGCGATGCTGCGGGCTTCCTCCGCCAGCGGATCCGGAATCGACGCGGGCGCCCGCGACACTTTCAGGATGTGGTCGCGATGCTCGTTCTCGGTGACGTCGAAACACTCGACCTGGCCCGCGGCCGAGCGCGCGGCAATCACAGAAATCTCGCGCTCGAACGGCACGAAGGCTTCCAGGATGGCCTGCTTGGTACCGAGGCTGGTCCAGATCCTGGCGATGTCGTCGCCCTGGCGGATGATGGCCTGGCCTTTGCCATCGTAGCCAAAGCGGCGGGTCTTCAGCACGGCCGGGAGTCCGATCCGGACGATTGCCTCGCGTAACGAAGCGACGGACGTGACGTCGGCATAAGCAGCGGTGCCGATGCCGAGCCGCGTCACGAAATCCTTCTCGGCGAGCCGGTCCTGGGTGGTCTCGAGGACCTTGCGGTTGGGCAGAACCGGGCGGCGCGCATCCAGCACCATCGCGGCGGCCGCCGGCACGTTCTCGAACTCGTAGGTGATGACGTCGACGTCGTTGGCGAACATCTCCAGCGCCTCGACATCGGCATATTCGGCGCAGGTTGCGTTCAGCACGACGTCGAAGGCCGGCGAATCCGGGTCGGGTGAGAACACCTGGCAGCGCAGGCCGAGCCGTGCCGCCGACATTGCCAGCATCCGGCCGAGCTGTCCGCCGCCGAGGATTCCGATGGTGTCGCCGGGCTTCAGCTTCACCGGTCTGGTGTCCGTCACGCCCTGTCCTCCGGGCGTTCGGCAACCGCCTCGGTCTGCGCCTTGCGCCAGGCTGCAAGGCGATCGGACAGGGCCGGGTCGGACAGTGCCAGCACGCTTGCGGCGAGCAGCGCCGCGTTGATCGCGCCCGCCTTGCCGATGGCGAGGGTGCCGACCGGGACGCCGGCGGGCATCTGGACGATCGAGTACAGCGAATCCAGGCCCTTGAGGGTCCTGGATTCGATGGGAACGCCGAAGACGGGGAGTTCCGTCAGCGCTGCAGCCATGCCGGGCAGATGCGCGGCGCCGCCGGCGCCGGCAATGATGACCTTGTAACCCGCCGCCTTGGCGCCCTTGGCGAAAGCGAACAGCCGATCGGGGGTCCGGTGGGCCGAGACGATGCGGGAGTCGGCGGCGATGCCGAGCGCTGCAAGCGTGTCGGCTGCATGCCGCATTGTCTCCCAGTCCGACTGGCTTCCCATGATAATGGCGATCGGCGCGGTCATGACGTCAATTGTGCTCGGGAAAACGGAAACATAGGCCAGATTAACGGTTCCGGCCGGCGGATCGCAAGGCGGTGGCAAGGAGAAGGGAATGCACTATCCTGTCTTGGTGAATCCCCGCAAGCCTTCATTGAGCAGGATGCCCATGAAGAAACCGAAAAGGGCAAGCGCTGCGAAGGCCAAAAAGGGCCGCAAGACCAGCGCGAACCGATCCAGGACTGCACCCAGGCGTTCCGCCGGGCCGGCCCGTCGCTTCGCGTCGGCCGATGACGGCGCCAAGGCTGCTATCCGCAACCTGCGGAGCAAGCTCAAGGCGGCAATGCTGCGGGTCGCGGAACTCGAGGCGGCCGCCGATACCGATTTCCTGCTCGACATCCCGAACCGGCGCGGCTTCGAACGCGAGCTCAACCGCGCCATTGCCTACATGAAACGTTATCGCGCTAGCGGGGCGCTGATCGTGCTCGACGTGGATCGGCTGAAGCCGGTCAACGATTCCTTCGGCCACGCCGCCGGCGATGAGGTGCTCAAGGCGATTGCGGGAGCACTGAAGCGGCAGATCCGCGCGTCGGACGTGGTCGGCCGGCTCGGCGGCGACGAGTTCGCGCTGCTGTTGTGGAATCTCAGCGAGACCGATGCCAAGGCGAAGGCCGCGATTTTCGAGCAGGCCGTCGACGAATTGTCCTTTGTCTTTCGCGGACAGCGCGTGACTGCGGGCGCTTCCGCCGGCGTCGCGTTGCTCGGCCCGCAATCCGATGCGGCTCGTGCGCTGGAGCAGGCCGACGCCGCCATGTATGTCCGCAAGGCGCACCGGCGGCATGAGCCGCACGTCAGGCTCGTCGGCAACTAGAGCATGATCCGGACCCGAAGGGCCGCGTTAGCGCAAAGTGTGCAGCGGTTTTCCCTCGCGACAAACGCGGAACGCGTTTGCGCGGAGATCATGCTCGAACAAAATGAATCAAAGCGTGGCGAGATCTTGCGGCACGTTGCCGAATTTGCGCAACAGCGTTGCGTCACCGAATTCGCCGGTCATGGGATTGCCGCTGCGGCTGAATGCGACTGCGCCGATGTGGCCGGCACCGCGCGCCAGGATCTCGGCGCGCCGCAGCGCTGCGGCCGAGGATTGACATTCCTCAGCCGCACCCGCGACCGGCGATCCGTCGGCATCCATCAAAAAGGGCATTGCAACGTAATAGGTCACGTCCGACATGGCGTTGCTCCAGGGGGTGAACTCAGGCGGCGCTGCTCTTGCTCCGCATCTTGCTGCGTGAAGTCTCCGGAATGCAGCCGGCCGAGATCGCCGCCTGCAACTCCTCGAGTTCGGCCTCCAGATATTCGTTGGCCATGATCAGCGCCTTGATGGTGCTGCGCAGATTGCCGTCGCACATCGCGATCGCCTGATCGCAGGCTTGTTCGTAATGGCTGTTGTCGAAAAGGGCGGTTGCCGACATGCGCGTTGTCCTTGGGCGTTTGCTGGGCGGTTTTCTGGGGCATCAGGGTCTGTAAATGTTCCTTTTTTGTTCTTTTCGAGTCAAGCGGATTCAAATGCTGCGAAGCGCCCCCGGAACGATGGCTGTGGATCAGGCGATGATGTCGGGCGTGATCTGGTCTTCGATGAACGCGATGCGATCTCGCAACAGCAGCTTGCGTTTCTTCAATCGCTGTAACCGCAATAGGTCAGGGGCAGGCGATTGATGCAGTGCATCGATCGCCGCATCGAGATCTCGGTGTTCCTGCTGCAACCGGGCGAGCTCGGCTTCGAGCTCGCGCTCGTCTTCATGGGTCATGTCTGCGGTGGCCGAAAACCGATAGGCTGAGATTAAGGCTGTGGATGCCCTGTGGAAATTATCGTCCTTGCGCCGCGTGACCGCAAGCGATCTCGGATCGTGGCTTACGGATCTACCGCAAGTTATTTCCCTGGATCGCAACGGCGCCGCGCAGACGCATTGATATCACGGATTTTTCCGCCGCGGTTCCCTTACTCACGCTTCGTTACATATGAATTTTCAAAAATGACACTGCGATGATGGATACCCATCGACAGAACGAATCGGTGATGTACACTTGCTCGTCCGGATCGAATCCAAGGTTGCCCCTACCGAGGAGGTTTCGAATGACAATTCAGGCACATCTGGTTGAATTGGAACGGAAGCATAAAACTCTCGAAAACGAATTGCACGAAGCTCTCGTGCACCTTTCAACAGACGACCTGCGAATTGTTGAGTTGAAGCGCCGGAAGCTGATGGTCAAGGACCAGATCGAGCGATTGAAGCAGAACGAAACGCTTCACTAGTGACCCCCGTAACAGCGTAGAGTTGATCCTACCCTTTCACGCAGGGATGAGAGCTTTTGCGCTCGTCCCTGCGTAAGGCTGCGTCGTATAGACTTGTTTGCGCTAGAGTCCCGCGAACTCGGCGACGTGATCCGCGATTGCGAGCGATGACGTCAGCCCCGGCGATTCGATGCCGAACAGATTGATCAGGCCTTCGACCCCATGATCGCGCGGGCCCTGCATCAGGAAATCCTGCGTGGCGACGGCCGGCGGCACAATCTTCGGACGAATGCCCGAATAGCTCGGCAGCAGCGCGCCATCGGGCAGCGTCGGCCAGTATTTGCGGATCGCCGGATAGAAGCGCTCGGCGCGCGAGGGATCGACCGCGTAGTCGATCGTCTCGATCCATTCGACGTCCGGGCCGAAACGCGCCTGGCCTGCCAGGTCCAGCGTCAGATGCACACCGAGCCCGCCCGGTTCGGGTACCGGATAGATCAGGCGCGAGAACGGCGCCTTGGCGTTGCAGCTGAAGTAATTTCCCTTGGCGAGGTAGGCCGGCGGAATCCGGTCCAGCGGCATGCCGTCGATGTTGCGCGCCACCGTCGTCGCCGAGAGACCTGCGGCGTTGACGAGCAGGCCGCATTGCAGCGTCATCGGCGATTCGCCGCCGGCGTCGATCTCGATGACGCCGCCCGTCGCCTTGGCGCGGATCATCGGCGTGCGAAACGCAAAGGCTGCGCCCGCCGCCTCGGCCTCGCCGCGCAGCGATAGCATGTAGGCGTGGCTGTCGATGATGCCCGTTGAAGGCGAGAGCAGCGCGGCGTCGCAGGCAAGCGCCGGCTCCAGCGCGCGCGCGGCCTCGCCGGAGAGCAGCTGCATGTCGAGTACGCCATTGGCCTCGGCATGCGTCTTGATCGATTGCAGCTTCTCGGTTTCCCTTGCACTGGTGGCGACGATCAGCTTGCCGCAATTCCTGTGGGGGATCCCGCGCTCGGCGCAGTAGCGGTAGAGGGCGTGCTTGCCGCTGACGCACATGCGCGCCATCCAGCTTCCGGCGCGGTAGTAGATGCCGGCGTGGATCACTTCGCTGTTGCGCGAGGAGGTGACGGTGCCGATGGCTTCGGCCACCTCGAGCACGATCACCTCGCGGCCTGCCTGCGCCAGCTTTCGCGCCACAGCGAGCCCGATCACGCCGGCTCCGATGACGACGCAGTCGACCCTATCCATGGTTGTACGAGATGTCCGCTGGAACCGTCGATGGCATCGGAGCCCGAAGGCGGCCGCCAACGCCGTTTTCCGTTAACGAGGCATTTATCATGTCAGGGCAATTGTCGTATTTGATGTTACATTTTTCTGTTGCGCGTACAGGCGTTTACTCGATCCAAACCCGTGAAGCCAGACAATCCCGTGCTGAAATCGCGGGTGGCTGATGGCTGAGAAGAACTGGCACGTGGGCAGCACGCTTCCGATTGCTGTGCAGGCCCTCGTGTGCCTGGCCAGCGCGGTCGCGCCGGCGCGCGCCTCTTCTCTGCTCGAAGAGCTTGCTCCGGTGAGCCATCTCGGTAGGCTTGAGCCCAGTCTGGTCTGGGAAGCCTTGATCGGAGTAATCGCGGTCTGCTCGCTGCTGGCGGCGATCGCGCTGTGGATCCATTCCGCGGTGGGCCGGGCCAAGCGGTCGCAATTGCGGCGCAACGCCTTCGTCTCCTCCGCCATGAACAGTTTGAACCAGGGCGTGGTGATGACGGATGCGCAGCGGCGCATCATCTTCTGCAACGACCGCTATCTTGAGATCTACGGCCTGTCGCGGTCGGATCTTTGGGCCAACATGGACGGCCACGACCTGCTCAAGCTGCGGCGCGACCGCGGCGTCCTTGGTGTCTCCGACGACGAGTTCTACGAGAAGGCGGCAAGCCTGAACGGCCTGATCACCGAACTGCCGGACGGGCGGGCCATCCTGGTGAAATATTTCGTGCTGCCCAACGGCGGCTCGGTGGCGACACATCTCGACGTCAGCGAGCAGCGCCGGCTGTCGCGGCAGCTCGCGTCTACCAAGCAGTTTCTGGAAACGGTGCTGGACAACGTGCCGGCCTGCGTTGCCGCAAAGACCATCGAGGACGGCCGCTACATCTTTGCCAACAGCGCCTATGAGCGGTTCTGGGGCTTCTCGCGGGACTATGTCGCCGGCAAGAATGCGCGCGAGTTGTTCGCGCCGGTCTCGGCGGCCAGCATCGAGGCGACCGACCAGGCGGCGCTCAACGCGCCGGACGGTCAGTTCCGCAATGAGTTCGAGGTCGAGCGCGGCGCGACCCGGCGCATGGTTGCCTCGATCCGGATCGTGGTCCGCAACGAGAACAACCAGCCCGAATTCCTGCTGCTGGTGTTCGAGGACATCACCGACCGGCGCTCGCTGTCGCAGGAGCTGGAGAGCACCAAGAAGTTCCTCGAGCTCGTGGTTGACAATATCCCGGTGGCGCTGATCGTGGAGGAGGTCAAGGACGGCCGCTACCTGCTCGCCAACCGCAGCGCCGAAACGATCCTCAACCGCAGGCGCGAAGAAGCCACCGGCCTGACCGCCGCCGATATCTTCAATCCCAAGGAAGCCAAGCTGATCATCGCGCGCGACGAGGCTGCCATCAAGAAGCGCGGGATGATCACCGAGGAGCACCCGATCTCCACCAAGGACGGATTGCGCTTGTTCCTCACCCGCCGCGCCACCGTGCTTGGCGATACCGGCGAGCCGCAATATCTGATCAAGACCCACGAGGACGTCACCGACCGGCGGCAGACCGAATCGCGCATGGCGCACATGGCCTATCATGACGGCCTGACCGACCTGCCGAACCGCGCGGCCTTCCTACAGGCCCTGACCCAGATGATCGAAGCCTGCGAGGGCACCAGCGAGGAGTTTGCCGTCCTCTGCGTCGATCTCGATGGACTGAAGGAGGTTAACGACGTCTTCGGCCATGCGCTCGGCGACAAGCTCTTGGTCGAGGTGGCGCAGCGGCTCCAGGATGCCGCGCGCGGCGGCGTTGTGGCGCGCCTGTCCGGCGACGAGTTCGGCCTTATCATCGACGGCAAGCAGCCGGAGACGGGCCTTGCGCTGGCGCAACAGCTCGGCGATGCCGTCGCCCGGGAATTCCAGATCGACGGTCGCGCGGTCCGCGCCGGCGTCACCACCGGCATGTCGATCTTCCCGCATAATGGCGCCGATGGCGCCTCGCTGCTCGCCAATGCGGGTGCCGCGCTGTTCCGGGCAAAGCAGAAGTCACGCGGCACGATCAGCCTCTACCAGCCGGAGATGGACCAGCAGATCCGCGACCGCCGCGTGCTGCACCAGGACCTGTCCATGGCGATCAGGAATGGTGAGCTGTCGCTCGCCTTCCAGCCGCAGGCGATCGCCGGGCATAGCGTCGCCGAAAGCGAGATCATCGGCTTCGAGGCGCTGGCGCGCTGGCAGCATCCGGTGCGTGGCCAGGTCTCGCCGGCTGAGTTCATCCCCATCGCGGAGGAGAGCGGCCTGATCGTCGAGATGGGCGAATGGATTCTTCGTCAGGTCTGCCGGGAGGCGGCGTCGTGGCCGAAGCCGCTCCAGGTCGCGGTCAATCTGTCGCCGGCGCAGTTCATGCACGGCGATGTGGTCGGGCTGGTCCATTCGATCCTGCTCGAGACCGGGCTCGCGCCTGGCCGGCTCGAGCTCGAAATCACCGAGGGCGTTCTGATCGAGGATTTCGATCGCGGTCTGGCGCTGCTGCGCCGGCTGAAGGCGCTCGGCGTGCGTATCTCCATGGATGATTTCGGCAGCGGCTATTCCTCGCTGAGCTACCTGCAAGCGTTCCCGTTCGACAAGATCAAGATCGATCGCGCCTTTGTCATCAATCTCGGGCGCAACCCGCAATCGGCGGCGATCGTGCGCGCCGTGATTGATCTCGGCCACGGCCTTGAAATGTCGATCATCGCGGAGGGCGTCGAGACGCTCGACCAGCTGACCTTCCTCGCCAAGGAGGGCTGCGACGGCGTCCAGGGTTATCTGCTCGGCAAGCCGTTGCCGATCGGGCAATATGCCGGCCTCGTCGGCCGCGCCGAGACCATGGAGCTTGCGCTCAAGACCGGCTAGCTTGTTTTCAAGCGAAGTGGATTTTGGGTCGCGTCAAGAAAACGCGTCAAAACGAGAATCTTGAGCCCCGTCCCGATTTCATCGGAACGGAAATGGCCCTAGTGATGGCGGGCGCTTAGTTTCGCTCCTCTCGACGGCTTCATGGCGGATTACGACCTCGCGATCATCGGCGGCGGGCTGAACGGTGTCAGCCTCGCGCGCGATGCCGCCGGCCGCGGCCTGCGGGTCATCCTGGTCGAACAGGGCGATCTCGGCGGCGCCGCCTCGTCGGCGACGCCGCGGCTGGTCCACGGCGATCTGTCGGTGCTGGAACGGCGGGGCTTCTGGCGGGTGCGCCGGGCACTGGCCGAGCGACGGATCTGGCTCAGAATCGCGCCGCATCTGGTCAGGCCGATGCGCTTCGTGATCCCGGCTCATTCGGACGAGCGTCCGCCGTGGCTGCTGCGCGCCGGCCTGTTCGTCTATGATAGCCTCACGCACCGGGGCGGCCTGCCAGCAACGACGACCCTCGACATTACGCATCATCCGGTCGGCAACGCCCTGAAGCGTCCGTTCGGGATCGCTTTCGAATATTCGGATTGCGTCGTCGACGATTCCCGCCTGGTGGTGCTCACGGCACTGGATGCCGCCGAACGTGGCGCCGTGATCCGGACCGGAGCGCGCTGCGTGCGCGCCGACCGGACCGATGTCTGGCGGCTTGCCGTGATCGACCGCGGCTATCGCCGGATGATCACGGCGCGCGCGCTGGCCAATGCCACGGGGGCCTGGACCTCGATGGTCGCCGAGACCGTGCTGCGGCAGCCGCAGCCGCCGATGGCGGCCATGCAGATGAGCCAGATTGTCGTGCCGCGGCTGTTTGAGTCCGGGAACGTCTACGTCTTCCAGAACAACGACGGGCGGCTGATCTTCGCCAGTCCGTTTGAACACGACTTTACGCTGATCGGCACCGTCACGCGTGCCTTCACCGGAGACCCTGCGATCGTGGCGATGCCGGGCGCCGACATGGCCTATCTTTGCGAGGCGGCGAGCCGCTATTTCCGTGAACGGGTCGCGCCGGCCGACGTGGTGCGGACCATCGCCGGCGTCAACTTGGTGCCGGCATCGCCGCGGAGGCGGGACGGGACGGCGCAGTTTGACGCGCGCCGGCGCAAGGCGCCGTTGCTCACGATGTTCGGCGGCGACATCACCACCTCGCGCCTGCGCGCGGAGCTTGCAGTGACCAAGCTGACGCCGTTCTATCCGATGTCGCCGCGCTGGACCGCCGGCGCGGCGTTACCTGGCGGAGACTTCGCCTGGGATCGGTTCGATGACGAGGTCGATCTCGCGCGCGACCGCTGGCCGTTTCTGTCCGAGCCGCAGTCTCAGCGGCTGGTTGCAGCCTACGGCTCGCGGCTACCGGCTGTGCTCGGCGAGGCGAAGACCCGCGACGAACTCGGCCCCGGCTTCGGTCCGGAGCTGACCGGTGCAGAGGTGCGCTATCTCATGAAGATGGAATGGGCGCGCTTCCCCGACGATATTCTGTGGCGCCGCTCCAAGCTCGGGCTGACCATGCCCGCCGACGACCGCGACGCGCTGGCCGTATTCATGGCGAATGTAAATGATCCGCCTCGGACCGGTTGAGCAAAGGCCGATCGGCCGCTAGCGTGCGGTGGAATCGGGTTGGCGGGAAACATGGCTGAAGAGTTGCCCAAAATGGAAGCCGCAGCGGGTGTTGCGGATGTGGAGACACATCCGGCGCTCGACCAGCCGTTGCTGCGCATCGAGGGAGCGGCGAAGTCGTTCGGGACGTTCCGGGCCGTGGACGGCGTCTCGCTCGATATCAGGGCCGGCGAGTTCTTTGCGCTGCTTGGTCCGAGCGGCTGCGGCAAGACCACGCTGTTGCGCATGCTCGCCGGCTTCGAGGCACCGGACGAGGGACGCATCCTGCTCGGCGGCAAGAACATCGCGCAGGCGCTGCCGCACGAGCGCCCGATCAACATGATGTTCCAGAGCTATGCGCTGTTTCCGCACCTGTCGGTGCGCGATAACATCGCCTTCGGCCTGAAGCGCGCCGGCATGGCGCGCGCCGACATCGACACGCGCGTTGCGGAGATGACGGCGCTGGTGAAGCTCGAGGGGCTGGAAAAGCGCAAGCCCGACCAGCTCTCCGGCGGCCAGCGCCAGCGCGTGGCGCTGGCGCGTGCACTGGCGCGCCGGCCGCAGCTCCTTCTGCTCGACGAGCCGCTCGCGGCGCTCGACAAGAAGCTGCGCGAGAGCACGCAAGGCGAGCTGATGGCGCTCCAGCGCCGGCTCGGCACGACTTTCATCATCGTCACCCATGACCAGGAGGAAGCGATGACGATGGCGAGCCGGATCGGCGTGATGAACGCCGGCAAGCTCGCCCAGGTCGCGAGTCCCCGCGAACTCTACGAGGCGCCGCGCTCGCGCTGGATCGCGGAGTTCGTCGGTGACGTCAATCTGTTCGACGGCGAGTTCAGGCTGCGCGACGGTCATCGCCTGGTGATCGCCACGCGCGACGCCGGCACGCTGGTGGTGGCCGAGCCGCGCGAGCCCACCGACGGAACAAGATTGTCGGTCGCGATCCGTCCCGAGAAGGTCAAGCTATCTCGCCTTGGCCCGGTGAGCGAGGCCGGCCATGAGACGGCGATCAACCGGCTGGACGGCGTGGTCGCGGACATCTGCTATCTCGGCGGCTCCACCGTCTACAAGGTGAAGCTCGACACGGGTGGCATGGTGCAGGCCTCGGTGGCCAACAGTGCGCGCCTCGACGCCGATGCCTATAGCCTGAACCAGCACGTCGTTGCGTGGTTCACGCCCGACGACTGCGTGGTGCTGCCGCCATGAGCGCGCGCCGCATCTTCGCGCGACCGGCGCGCTTTGCCGCGATCGCGCCTTATGTCTGGATGGTGCTGCTCTTCCTGGTGCCGTTCGGCTTCGTACTCAAGATCAGCCTGTCGCAGACCGCGATTGCGCAGCCGCCTTACGAGCCGGTATTCGACCTGACGGCGGGATGGGCATCGCTTGAGGCTGCCTTTGCCGCGCTGTCGATCGACAATTTCAAGCTGCTGGTCTCCGACGACCTGTATGTCTACGCTTACGTGCGCAGCCTCACGGTTGCCGTCACAGCGACCGCGCTGCTGCTCTTGATCGGCTATCCCATCGCTTACGGCATGGCACGGCTGCCGACCCGCTGGCAGGCAGTGGCGATGGTGCTGGTGATCGTGCCGTTCTGGACTTCGTTCCTGATCCGCATCTACGCCTGGATCAACATCCTCCAGCACGACGGCCTGCTCAATCGGATCCTGCTGGCGCTGCATCTGGTCAGCCAGCCGGTGGTGTGGCTCTCCACCGACAGCGCGATGTATATTGGTATCGTCTATTCCTACCTGCCATTCATGATCCTGCCGCTCTACGCGACGCTCGCCAAGATGGAGCCGGCGCTGGAGGAGGCCGCCAGCGATCTGGGCGCGCCACCCCGGCAGGTATTCTGGCTCGTCACTTTCCCGCTATCGCTGCCGGGCGTCGGCGCCGGCGTGCTGCTCTGCTTCATTCCGATCGTCGGCGAGTTCGTCATTCCCGACCTTCTGGCCGGCTCAAATTCGCTGATGATCGGCCAGACCCTGTGGCTCGAGTTCTTCACCAACAAGGATTGGCCCGTCGCGTCCGCTGCGGCCATCATTCTCCTCGTGGTGCTGTTGGTGCCGCTCCTGCTGTACGAACGGCTGCAGCGCCGGCAACTGGAACAGGGGCGGTGAGGCGATGCGCAAACGCTCCCGCCTGTCCCGCTTCAACATCGCCTCGCTCGCGCTGGGGCTAGGGTTCCTTTATTTGCCGATCCTCATTCTCGTCATCTATTCGTTCAACGCCTCGCGGCTGGTGACGGTGTGGGGCGGCTGGTCGCTGCGCTGGTATCACGAGTTCTTTGGCGACCGCGCCATGATCGAGGCGGCCTGGATGAGCCTCGAGGTCGCGGCCTCCTCCGCGAGCATCGCCACCCTGCTCGGCACGCTGGCCGCCGTCGCGCTGTCGCGCGGCGAGCGCTTTGGCGGCCGCACGCTGTTCTCCGGCATGCTCTATGCGCCGCTGGTGATGCCGGAGGTGATCACCGGACTGTCGCTGCTGCTGCTGTTCGTGGCACTGAACGCCGAGCGCGGCTTCTGGACGGTGACGATTGCGCACACCACACTGACGATGTGCTTCGTAGCGGTGGTCGTGCAGTCCCGCCTCGGCTCGCTCGACCGTTCGCTGGAGGAGGCTGCGATGGACCTCGGCTGCGACCCGGTCCGCGCGTTCGCTGCCGTCACGCTGCCGCTGATCGCGCCCACCATCGTCGCGGGCTGGATGCTGGCTTTCACGCTGTCGCTCGACGATCTCGTGATCGCGAGCTTCACCACCGGCCCCGGTTCGGCGACCTTGCCGATCCGGATCTATTCCGAGGTGCGGCTTGGCGTGAAGCCAGAGATCAACGCGATCTGTACGCTCGTGATCGGCCTGATCGCGATCGTCATCGTTATCGCCTCGCTCGTCTCGAAACTGTCGAGCTCGCAGGGCGAGAGCGCGGCGCCGCTTTAGACCGCGCTGTCATTGCGAGGAGCTCTTACGACGAAGCAATCCAGTCTGTCTCTGCAGAGGTAGTCTGGATTGCTTCGCTTCGCTCGCAATGATGAGCGCTATTTACGACTTCACTGCACCCGCCGTGAGCCCGCCCACCATGTAGCGGCGGAAGGCGTAGTAGATTGCGGCCGGCGGCAGCGCGTAGATGAAGCCGGTCGTCATCAACAGCTCCCAGGGCGAATCGTCGGCGGCGAGGAAGTTGCCGAGCGCGACCGGGAGCGTGATCTCGCGGTCGTTCGAGAGCAGCAGGAACGCGTAGAGATATTCGTTCCAGGCGAGCAGCACCGCATAGGTGCCGATCGCGACCAGCGAGGGCATCATCAGCGGCAGGTAGACCAGGCGGAAGATCTGGAGCGTGGTGGCGCCGTCCATCACCGCGGCCTCGTCGAGCTCGACCGGCAGCTTGTCGGACGCTTGCTTCAGCACCCAGATCGCGTAGGGCGAGGCGATCGTCACCATGGCGAGGATCAGTGCCCAGTGATTGTTGAGCAGGCCGTAATTCCCCATGGTGCGGTACATCGGCACGGCGAGGAACGCCGCGGGGATGAAATAGGTAAACAGCGCAAGGTTCATCACGATGCGCCCGCCGGGCACCTTCAGCCGCGAGATCGAGAACGCCGCCGCGGTGGCGATGAACAGCGTCAGCACGCCGACAGAGGCGGCGATCACCAACGAATTCCAGAACTGAACGTAGAAGTCGCGCAGGAAATAGTGCTGCTGCTTGAACACGATTTCGAAGTTGTGCAGCGTTGGATGATCCGGCCACAGCTTGCCCGAGAACGCGTCCTCCTTCGGAGAGATCGCGAACAGGAACATGTGATAGATCGGAACCATCGTCCAGATGAAGACGGGAATGCCGATCAGCAGCAACCGCGCTTCGGTCGCGACTTCGCGTAGGGTAGGGATCTTCATCGCGACAACCGTTTCATCATGAAGTACACGAGCGGCAGGACGAACGGCATCGCGCAGACGATGGAGGCCATCGCGAGCGAGAGCTGGTCGAGCCTGAGATAGCGGATGCCGAGCGTCGCCAGCACGTGCGTGAGGTCGGCCGGCCCGCCGCCGGTGAGCAGGTAGACGCTGTTGAAGTCTCCCAGCGTCCAGATCATCGAGAGCAGCGTGCAGGTGATGTAGAGCGTCTGCATCGACGGCCAGGTGATGAAGCGGAATTTCTGCCACCAGCTCGCACCGTCGACCTCGGCGGCCTCGAACAGATCGTGCGAGATCGCAAGCCGGCCGGTGATCAGGATCAGCGTCCAGAACGGCAGCGACTTCCAGATGTGCACAGCGATCGCCATGGTCAGCGCCACCGTCGGGTCGTTCAGCCAGTTCGGGCCGTCATCGCCGGTGAAAGAGAAGATGAGGTGGTTGATCACACCCCATTCGGGATTGAGCATGAAGCGCACCGACAAAATGGTCGGGATCGACGGCACCGCCCAGGGCAGGATGAAGATCACCGAAAGCCATTTGATCCAGGTGCGCTGCTGCGCGAAGAAGCCGGACAGGAACAGCGCGATCAGCATCTTGATGTTGATGCCGATGACCAGGAAAATCAGCGTGTTGACCGCGGCGCGCGCGAAGATCGGGTCGTTATAGAGCGCGACATAGTTCGCCGGAGCACGCGCCAGCCAGAGCCCATAGCAGACGGGATAGACGACGAAGGCGAGGAAGACGAGCAGATAGGGCGCGAGCAGCACGATGCCCCAGACCTGCGCCGGGGTCAGCCGCGACGACAAGGGCGGTGAGGGGATCGCATGATCGCCAGAGAGCGTGATCGCCATTCTTTAGGACTCTTCAAAACGAATTGCCGGCCGCGAGAGGCGGCCGGTGGCTGTTCTAGCACCTCTCCCCGCGGAGCGCAGGGCTGTCCCGGGAAAATCACACATAGATGAGCTCCAGCTGGTCGAGAGAGAACCTGGGCTTTGGCTTGCTGGGATTGACTGGCGGAGGCTTGT